>JAISQH010000522.1 GCA_031274385.1 Planctomycetaceae bacterium
CCAGCAATTTTTCTGTTGCAACAAGCAACTCCTCTCGTTGAATTTGTCAACAGATTGTACAGATTTAACAGATTTTAATAAAAAACTAATCTGTATCATCTGTAAAATCTGTTGACAAACAAAAATAGACCTATTTTATATAGCCTGATTTTTTGTTACATAACAAGTCTCGTTTTTTTCGTGTCAATATTCAACTCGCGGGCAAGCGTGGTGGGCGACGAATTCCGGTTAGGTATTTTTGCGACGTGCATGTATATATTCGTAACACGTCAAAACCTGCCGTCAATAGCACCAAATAAAAAATTACATGCCTACACTTTTTAGGCAAAAAAATCTCATAACTCCTCATATTAAAAATAATTCCTGCATAAAATGACGTTTTTTTGCCGGAACTTCGGTTTAACGGTACAGGAACCTTTTCTGAAGAACAGAAAAAACAAATCGGTTCACACTCTCTTGCCTACTGTCCATCACGACGTAGTTCTGCTGAATTTTCAACTGATGCTTTTGCTAGGGGACCACGTAATGATTACCTGCTTGTTTTTGCCGCAACACAAGGAACCCGCGATTTTACCGGCGATATTTGTAACAACTGGTATCAACATGTTTATTCTCCGCAACGTCAAGATGGTTCATTACGGGTTGCCATTTCAGTGTATAATCCAACGACAGGAAATGTTTTTAATGACGCTGGAGCTTCTTTGGTCGAATGGGAACCTCGTGACACGATTGCATGGTGGGCTGACGGAACTTCCAATCAACTTGTTATGGGAGATAAACACATTCCAAAATCATTGGTTGGTCAATGTGGTACCTCTCCATTGGCTCAGATGCGGCAGGATTGCGGTGTTTTTCATGCGTCGGGAAATAATCCCTATCACGTCGTCAATACATTTCAACTGAACTCTCGGACAATATCAACCAATTTGACAAGTGGCGGCTATAAACCCGGTTTTGCTAAAGGACCAATTGAACATGATGAAACATCTATCAGTCCTTGGACTGATGGCTTTCTTGCCTTCGGTAGTAATCATCCGGGAAGCAGCAACGTCCTTGTCGGTGATGGTACAGTACATACGTTTCCGGTTTCGGTACCGGGGCGAATATTGCTGTTGTTGTCTGTCGTCAATGATGGTAATGTTGCCAGATTGCCGTAACAGAAACAACAGAAATGAACACGGATATTCGTTCAAGAATTTTTTATATTGTTCTTGTATAATTTAATCCTCTCGTAAGTAAACCTACTTAATTGCACTTTCTAAGTTCTTTTCAATAAAAATGCTTGATTTTTGATGTTTTTTGAAATAGTTGAATAAAATATATTTTTGTACACTTTCAAAAAACTCACCAAAAAATGAGAGAAACGTGGAAAACAAGGGAATTTCGGTTTAAAATTTTTAGAAAGTGCGGTTTCTTTTTTTCTGTAAAAAATAAAAAAGAAACAGAAAGGGAAGAAGTTAAGGAAAATATTCTGATCTCTCTGTGTCTTTGCTTGCAAACTTGAAAAAAACAAAATAGACAGTTACTTAACGAGTTCCACTTGAATATTCCTTATCAGTTATTTGTTTTGACCTTTCAGCGTTTTTGTTGTCGGGCGGTTGTTTTTTGATACAATGGGCAACATTGCCATCTTGTTGATTTGATGATATAAATATATCGTTGTATTCGTTCCCATTTCTAACAACTGGCTACTGACTACTGCCAACTAATTCAATGAATTTCAGCCGATTTTATTTTTTCTTTATTGGAACGATCTTCGTTTTGATTGGCACGATTCTTCCGGCGCAGACGGCACCGGTGTTGCCGGGTCAGCTGGTGCGGCAAAGTCCTTCGGGAGGATTGATTTTTCGTTGCCTTTTTGATCGGAGTAGTGACGCCGAAAACGGTGATGGGTGGCCCGATGGTTGGACAAAAAAAAGCGGTATTGATCGCGGGATTTTGTTTCCCGAATATCTTGAAATTGGTAACGTCGAAAATCATAATAATTTCGGCAACCATTCGCTCCGAATGAATGTCGAAGGCGGTGGCGCCGCCGTTTTTTCACCGAAAATTCCGATCAGACCCGGAATGAGTTATACGGCTTCCGTTTATGTGGACGCGGTTCGTTTTGTTCACGACGACATTTTTATTCTTCTGGCATTTTACGGCAAAAAAACCACTGAGCCGATTCAAACGATTGCTTCGGATAAAATTCGGAATACAAATGGTTGGCAACGGCTTGAGGTTGGTCCGATTATTGCGGACATGCCGGGAGTTCAATCGGTGGCGGTTGGACTTCTTGTTATTCCGTCAGGGCGTCAGGATTACGGAGCCAGAGTTGATTTCACAAACGTCGAAATCCGCGAAAGTCCTTCCGTTTCGCTGTCGATGCCGAATGAGAATCATCTTTTTTTTCACCCGCGCAACATTGATGTTGGCTGCCGTGTTCAAGGTATTGATCCGGCACAACATACGGTGTCTTTTGTTCTTGAAGACCCGTTTGGTCGTGTTATTGCCAAGCGTGATGTTGAATTGATGGTGGGCAACAAACCTGCTTCGCAATTTGTTGTTACGGGAACCGATCGGCTCCATGTTTTTCAGGGAACCGCGATTTGGCACGGATTGCCGATTCTTTCGTCCGGTTTTTATCGGGTTCGTGTTTCAACACCGGAATCGTTTGTTAAAAATATCAAATTGCCGGAGGGTGTTTTTTTCGATGATCCGCTTTTGGACGCGGAACCGTTGACTTTTGTGGTTTTGTCGTCGGGTTCGTTTCTTTCAAACGGCGAGTTTGGTTGGAATCTTGATGGTTGGACGTTGGAAGAAATCAATCAGCGGTTACCGCTTTTGATGCAATCGGGCATTTCACGTCTCAAAATTCCAGCATGGCTTCCGAACAACAACGAAAAACAACATCGAATGCTTAATGAACTTTGTGACGTTTTATCACGGCGTCGTGTTCATGTTGTTGGTCTGCTCCATCCGATTCCGGCGGAAATTCGTACTAAAATCAAATTCGGACCCATTAATGCGGCATCTGTTTTTTCGCTTGCGCCGGCGGCGTGGTCGGATTCGCTTCAGCCGACGCTTCAAAATCTGGCTCTTTTGGTCAAGGATTGGCAATGGACAAGCGATGACGATTTGAGCATAACGGAGATTCCCGGTTTTGTCCGGCATTTTGAAGAGTTGCGTCGTTCTTTTGATCGGAACGATTTGGGATTTGGTGTTGGTTTTGCGTGGAGTTGGGAACAGGTTTTGCCGGAACGGTTCAGTACGCCCATGGAAACGGCGGCTTCCCGGTCAGTCAATGAATTTGTCGCATTAACTTCGGCGGAACCGCTTTCGTCAGACGATTTTGAACAATATCTTGCAGGCGTGTCGGACAGCCGGATTCGCCGTTTTGTCTCGTTGAAACCGCTTGCCGAGCGAGATTATTCATTAAATGATCGGATTAATGATCTTGTTCGCCGCATGGTTTTGGGAAAAATCAATGCCGAAGCGTTGTTTTTGTCCAAGCCGCTGGACGATCAAACCGGTGTGTTGCGGCAAAATGTAACGCCGGGCGAACTTTTTTTACCTTGGCGGACAACCGCGTTGCAACTTTCCGGTCGGCGTTTTCTCGGCAGTATTGTGTTACCGAATCGAAGCCGGAATTACAATTTTGATCTTGGCGGCGGCAAGGGCGTGATGGTGATTTGGAACGATCGCGCCTCTTCGGAAAAACCAATTCAGGAAACGCTTTATCTTGGTGTGGAACCGGAAATGCTTGATGTATGGGGAAGACATTTTCCTCTGGAACAACAGAGGCGTGAACAAATTGTTCCGGTAACACCGTCTCCTGTTTTTGTAACCGGTATCAACGCCAATATTGTCCGTTTCCGTTTGGGATTCCAACTTGGCGTCAAGGAGATTCCGTCTGTGATTAGCCAAAAGAATCCGATTCCGTTTTCAGTCAAAAACGACACGGAATTTCCGATAACGGTTCAGATTTCTCCAGTCAGTCCTCGTCCGGGGCATTGGTTGATTGATCCGCCTTCTCAAACGTTGGCGTTGGATTCAGGGGCATCCGGCAGCGGCGTCTTTCATCTTACGCTGACTGCCCGTGCCAACACTTCACGAAGACCGATTCGAATCAACGTGAAAACACAGGGACCTGATCCGCAGGAATTTAGTATCTTCGATGAAATTCAGATTGGCAGCCGTGATGTGT
>JAISQH010000535.1 GCA_031274385.1 Planctomycetaceae bacterium
AACAATATTTGTTGTAAGGTCGCCTAATTTTTTAACAATAAATTCAGCCTTCTCAACCAATACCGTTAACCGTTCTTTACGGGTTCTTTCAATTTCGTACCATTTTTCATCTTTCTCGACAAAACCTTGATAAGATACGAGCATACGATCAAGCACTTGCTTGATTTCATTCAAGGTCTCTTTCAAATCTTTGTTTTGAAAAAGAGGTTCGATATTTTTGTGCATCTCTTCAATCTCTTGATCGATTTTCGCTCTGTCGGTACGATATTTTTCCGTGCGGTACAAAACGCCGTAAGTTGCAACTAATCGGGCATCCTGAGTAAGCCCGCAAATTTTGAGGATGCCTAGTTGAATGTCTGTTACGACGGTAACTTTGGCGGTCGCTTTGGCACTTTGAGATAAACCCCAAAATCCAAATACCGCAACAACTCCAAGTAAAAGCAGAATCAGAAAGAATCCTGCAATTAATTTTGTTCCGATTTTAAATTTGTTCAACATGGTATGAACTCCTGTAATCAAAGGGATAGACGAAATAATCAACTTAAAAAGTAACGACTCAGCCGTTTGCGTGTGACTTCAAAAAAACGAACAATAAACGGCTGAAAAGAGAACGTTTTTTTGAATTACTGTTGTAGATTGAAACTCCCGAAAAGTTTTCGGATTGTCTCAGATTGTTTCCATTTCTCCAAAGTTGTGGAGAGTTAATGTTTTAAAATATATTAAAATGTTTTAAAATGTTTTAAAATAATTAAAATATTTCAAATGAATCCGTCGCCGCAATGTTAGGGCGGTTTCGGCAAATGAATCCTAATTTCTGTTTTTACAAAGAAACGGACAGCGGCGAAGTGAGTGGATCGATTGGGAGTTGTAAATATCCTAGTCTGCCGACCCCCCCCCCCCTTTCTCTATTTTGACATAGGAACAGTAAAATGAACAAAATTTTTCTTTGTAACAACAAAAGATTCATTTTTACGGTTGAAAATAGTTGCGGAAGATTTATTAATTATTGATTAATGGATAACATTCGGTGATGAAAAATTTCTCAAAATTAATTTCCGGTTTCAATTTTCACCTTTTTTAAGAGACAATGCAACAGGTCGTAAGAAAAAAATTTCCTCCTATTTTGTTTTTTGGCAAATTTTTAAGAGGGACTTGATTTGAATTTTAAATTATGAGAAAATCGCTCCGGTTTCCAAATTAAATGGAAAATAGAATGGTTTTTGTTGATCCTATTTTTAATTCATGAACCTTTTTCGGAGAAATAACAATGACAGAATCAAAAGGAGCGGTGTTGGTTTATCCAAGACTATGTGTTGCGTATTTTTTACAGTTTGCCATTTGGGGAAGTTGGGCGGGAGCATTGGGCGGTTATGCCGAAGTTCTCAAAATGCCCGGTTGGCAAATCGGTTGGCTCTATGCCGCCATTCCTCTCGGAGCCGTTATTTCACCGCTTTTTATCGGTCCTATCGCTGACCGTTATTTCGCGGCACAAAAAGTCGTTTCACTGCTCCATTTCATCGGCGGACTCTGTTTGCTCGGCTGCGGTTTCGCCTGCGTCACCGGACACGCCTCTTTCAGTCTCTTAATGACACTGATTCTCGGTTCCGGTATTTGCTTCATGCCGACAATCGCACTCGTCAACTCCATTGTGATCAAACATTCAAAAGAAGGTTCCGCTCCCTACGTTTTTGTGTTCGGAACCATCGGCTGGATCGTTGTCAACCTGTTTATTGCCGCGTTTCTCAGCGGTGCCGAACAACCCTATTTCTTCTTTGCCGGAGGCGGCGCAGGCATTTTGCTGGCTCTTTACAGTTTGACACTGCCCGACACTCCGCCCAAAGGCGCACCGGCTGCCGGTGAAAAAAACGATGTTTTCGGTCTCGGTGCCTTGAAATTGTTCAAAGACCCCGCCTTTGCCATTTTTGTCGCGTGCGCGTTTCTGGCAAGTATTCCGGCGTGTAACTTCTTCTTCGCCTTTCAGGTCACTTATCTGACACAACACGGTTATCCTTCGCCGTTGGCGTTGACAACACTCAATCAGTTTTCCGAACTCTTTTTCATGTCAATGCTTCCGCTTGTTATCGGAATTATCGGACTGAAATGGGTTCTCGTTCTCGGAATCGGCGCATGGACACTCCGTTATTTCGTATTTATTGTTCCGACATTTGAATGCGCGGTGATTGCGTTGCTGTTGCACGGTTTTTGTTACAGTTTTCTTTATGTTGCGGCTTATATGTATGCCGACAAGAAAGCTCCCGCCGAACTCAAAGCCAGCGTTCAAAGTTTGATGGTTTTTCTATTGCTCGGCGTCGGACAGGTTCTGGGAAGCCAACTTTACGGATTTATGAGGGATTTGCCGGACAACGCCCCGAAAATCGCTGAGATGTCCATCGTTCGTGCCTTAAACGAAGATGAAATTAAGCAATATTCGAGTCTTTTTGTTCTTCCCGAAGGAACGCCCACTGATTTTTGGTTAAACGTTAAGAAAAATGATACCATTCCCATGCCGAAGTGGAACGATGTTAAAATGACCGATTCCGTCTGGCGGTACCTCGATCTCGGAAAAACCGTAACCGATTTGTTGAAAGGCAACGAGCAGGAACAACAAGCCGTTGACGATCTTGGTTCCTTGCTGGATACAAATAAGGACAACAAAATCAGTACATCGGAACTTGCCGCCGCGCCGGAAAAATTGGTTCTCGGCAACACGGAATATACTAAAACCGATATCGAAAAAACATTCCGTAACATCGCAAACAATACGGTCAACGATTTTGAGGTTTCGCGGCAAGATTACCTCGCCGTCCAAGCCTACAACTGGAAAGGAATCCTTCAAAATCCGGCAATTTTTATCGCCGTCTTTTTTGTTCTCTTCCTGATTCTCGGTAAAAACCCCGATGACGGAAAAGAAAAACAGAAAAACGAAAATTAAGAAAATCGTAACAATTCAGCTGTTGGTACAATTTTATTTCAAATCTTGCCTCTTGTTTTGAGAAAATTGACGAGGTTTTTTTTGAAAATGTTGTACCAACGGCGGAATCGTTACAAGATTGACAAATTTCCAAGTAACTGTCTATTTTATTTTTTAATGATTGCGTGCAAAGTAACTAAAACAACTCCGTAGGAGTTTCATTTTGATAACCCCGTGCAAACGAAGTGCAGCACGGGGTAAGTGTACAAACAAAACGAGAACTCCGAT
>JAISQH010000581.1 GCA_031274385.1 Planctomycetaceae bacterium
ACCGCACAAAAAAATTCAGGAGGTGTTGTCAGTGATCAAAAATAAATAACACAGCAACCAAAAAAATAAAACAAAAAATAAACGTAAACCCTTATTACAAAAGATTACAGCGGCATTAGTATAACGAGGGGCTTGCCCCCGACGAGACGGCATTTGTTTGCGTGCGAAAATAACTGTTCACTTCGGGGGCAAGCCCCCGTCGCTAACGTCTGCGAATACGTTTATGACTGTGTGACTGACTACTGGCAACTAACTTCAAAGAACCGGGCAACCTGACGGGAGCAGTCATCAGAAATAGAACCGTATCGATCACGGTCTTTTGCAGAAACTAACCACAATTTCGGGCGAACCGCCATTCGATCACAAAATGCCTGAATCTGATCCGCACGGGTTGTCGTGTCAACATGTCCATGAATAATCATAATCGGTTGACGGACATTTTTAACAAGCGGTGCGGGGTTGACAAACCGACAACCGTACCAGAATCCAAGAATGAAACGCCGCCACGCATAAATGAAAGAAACAACCGGACAGGTTACTGAATAGAGCAACGCCCGAAAAAAAAGCGACGCCCAAAGTAAAATCCGCCGCCGTGAAATCCGGGTTGATTGTCGAATGGATTTAAAAAGGATTTCCCGACAATTTCTGTTAAAAAGCCGGTTTTCCGGCATGGGAGTGTCCAAAACAACAGAACGAACCCGCGTGTCGGTTCCGGCAACACAAAGTGCAATATTGGCTCCTTTTCCAAGTCCGAAAATACAAATCCCGTGAGAATCCATTTCCGGTCTTGAACTGAGATAATCAATTGCCGATTTCACATCGTCCATGTCAGTTGTTGTTATCCATGGCGTTGGTTGCGTGTGAAAATCGGAATCGCTTTTGCCGTGATTACGAAAGTCAAACGTCAGCACATCAAACCCCGATGCAATCAATTGCTCAAGATAAGGACTGATTCCTGTTTGATTTCCGTTAAATTCATGGCAAAATAACACGCTGCCCTTTCGAATGTCCGACTTGTGGGAAAGAAACGTTCCGCGAAGCGTGATTTTTTCATGGCAACGAAATTCGACTTCTTCCCCATCCAAAGGACAAGTTGCGAAACGAAACGGCAACCATGGAGTTCCAGAAAAAAGATTTCGAGAACGTCGATGCGATGACAAAAAGAAAATCCGCTCTATCAGATGCAAAGCAATAGTTGCTGCGACTGCAATGAAAAGAGGGATACCGGCGGTGTAGTAAAGCGTTGTGTACACAATAGTTGTCAAAAAATGACCGATGGAAAGCGTCGAAACTTTTTACTTTTACTTTTTCAATCCGACATTTCCACAAAACAAGCAACTTCTTCACTTAAAGACCATCTTTCGTTTTCGGATGGAATCTTAGGTTTTTTCAAGTCGAAATGTTCAATTTTGTGTTTTAGCGGTCGCTGGAGGAATCACGACAGGGCAAAACAAACAAGATTGAAAAATTTTACGGCATGTTTTTAGGAAAAAGGGCTGAATCTGGATAAACCTGGTAAAATGAGTTTATGCCTTCCTTTGGATATCACCATGATACCCGAATCGAGTTTGGTTATGATACCAATCTGCAAAAAAAAGTACAGGGCATGATTATCAAAATGCTCAAAAAATGAAGAAAAATAAAAAAACCAGACTAAAGAGGGGTATTTTCTCCATCGAATTGTGAGAAAATGGGCAAAAATAATTTAGTAGGCAGTTTGTTAATTTATTAATTTATTAATTTACTAATTTACTAATTTATTAATTAATAGTTTTTAACAACCGGCTGCCAACTTAATCAACCAACAGTTACCAATTTAGAAATAATGGGCATTATTGCGATTCAGTATCATACGGCGAATGATTCGCCGCTTCTTGTTGCTTTTAACCGTGAGGAACGTATGAGCCGTCCGTCTCAACCGCCCCGAATTCAATCAGGTCGTCCCCGTGTTGTCTGCGGTATTGACCGAAAAGCAGGCGGAACATGGGCTGGAGTCAACCAACACGGTCTTTTTGTGGCGGTTGTCAATTGTCCGAAACGGTCAATGCCGTTTGATCCCCGTTCACGGGGCGTGCTTTGCAAGGAACTTTTAGGAGCCCAAACTGCTGAAGAAGCATTGGATAAGGCATTTCAAGAGTTGTCGAGCGGGTGTTATGCCGGTGGAAATTTTCTGTGTGTTGACCGGTTTAGCGGCGGAGTTGTCTATGGCGGCGACGAAGTCGAAGTCGAAAAATTACGACCCGGTTTGCATCTTCTCACCGCAAACCGATTGAACGATTACCAAGATTCAAGACAAGAATTTGTTCGGCGGCTTTTGACTCTTCAACGTCTTGATTCGGCGGTTTCCTTTTTGGCTGTTGCCAGTCGGACATTTTCGCGTAAACCCGATGAATCGGGAAAACGAGGCATTGTGATCAGTGAACCGGATTTCGGCACTGTTTCGTCGATGCTTCTTTCGTTGACGGAACGAACACAACGGTCAATTATGCAATTTGCTGCCGGTCCGCCAAATGAAAAACCGTTTGAAGATGTTTCGGCATTGCTCCGGCAAGTTCTTTCGACGGATCGAGCCAATCGTGCTGCTGCTGCTGCCAAAGAAGCCGCTGCCGCCGCCGCGAAAGAAGCGGCTGCCGCCAAAGAAGCTGCCGCTGCCGCCACAACGTAACGGATCATTGAAAATGGATAGTTGAAAATGATTTCCTTAGTTTTCCGTTGTCCATTTTCAATTTGTTCCGTTTTTCCGTATGTAAAGAATCAAAAGGCACAAGCGTCTGATTATGACAACACAAGAATCAATTTTGACCCAAATTCGCACAGCCATTGCTGATCAGAAAACATTACCGCCGGAAATTCCGGTCATACCGAAGGTTTGGGAGATTCAGGAACATTCTCCAGCCGTGATGACTGAAAATTTCCGCGCGAATCTTGAAACAGTTCAAGGTGAATTTGTTCTATGTTCCGATTTTTTACAAGCGGTTCAACAAATCAATGATTTTTTGAACACCGCCGGTTTGAATCAACTTGCGGTACTTGATCGTCCGTTGAGCCGAAAAACTGCCGAACAATTAGACAAACTTCAAAAGAGGAATTTTGTTTTTGCGCCGTCGAATCCTGCTGAAGTTACTGCTGTTGGGTTGGCGGAGTTGGACGCCGGTCTTGTTTCACCGGAATATTTGCTTGCCGATACAGGGAGTTGCCTTTTTACCGCGCCGACGGCGTTTGACCGGTTAGCAACCTATTTGATGCCGATTTCGGTTGTTGTTGCTGAAATTTCCATGCTTCGTGAAAACCTGCCTGCTGTTTGGGTAGAAATGAAACCCAAACTCGAAACCGCAACAACCGGCGAATTTGTCATTGTCACCGGACCAAGCCGAACCGCTGACATTGAAAAAATACTCATTCTGGGTGTTCACGGTCCCAAACGGTTCCGTGTTTTTCTTTTCCCGTGATTTCGGACGGCGCAAGATTTCAAATGGTACTATTTATTTTACTCCATTTGAAAATTCGGGAATCACCAAACAACTGTTGGTTCGCGTCCACAACAGACTCTCAGCAATACCAAGATGCAAGATTATTCCGAAGAGCAAAATCGGATTACAAAGAAAAAGGACAATATTGAATTGCCCTCAATCACAAACAGACAAAAACTTAAAACATTTTGCCAATCACAGAACTGTTGTAAATCGTCAAGACAAGAAAATTGACAACCGGACTCGGTTTAATGCAACTCTCATTATTTCCGACTATTTACCTGAAATTGCGGGGACAGGATTCGAACCTGCGACCTTGAGGTTATGAGCCTCACGAGCTACCGGACTGCTCTACCCCGCGATAAAAAAGCATTAGGAACGTTACATTCCTAAACCATGTTGACAATTCTATCTTATTTTTTCGGATTGTCGAGGGGGGAAAATAAATTTTCTTGATTATTTCATTTTTTGTGGAGGAATGAATTTGCAGGTATTCCGAGATTCGCCCCGCAAGGGGCAACATAACCCAGCCCACCGCAACGCGGTGGGTTACGATTTTTCCAACATCCATCGCCCTGAAAGGGCAGAGTAGGAAAGAGATTTTTATTTTATTATTTTATTTTGCCCTTTGCGGGGCGAAAAAACTACAAAAAATGAACTCACACTCCTCCACAAATTCTGAAATAATCAAAAAGTTTTCTATGAAAATCTCTATTCAGTCGTCTATAATTTGAGGAAATTAAAATGCCGGCTTTTTATCCCTCAATACTTTGCTGAATGATGAACATGCAAGACGACACGTTGTACGAAGCAATCCGTTGTTACGCGGCGCGGTTGTTGTCTGATCCCGATGCGGCGCAAGATGTTGTGCAAGAGGTTTTTCTTCGGTTCGAACAGAATCAGGAAAAAATCGGGCAGCCAAGAGCGTGGGCTTACCAAACGGCACGAAATCTGGTGATTGACCATTTTCGTCGATTGGGCAAGACTAACGAACGAACGGAAAATAGTTATCAAAACATTTGTCAAAATGTTCCTGCGGAAGCAACACGATTTAACCCGGCTTTGTTAGCCGAAAAAAAGGAGGAAATCAAAATGATCCAAAAAAAAGTGAATGATCTTCCGGCGCGGCATCGAGAGGTGTTGCGGCTGAAGTTTCAGGAAGGTCTCAAGTACGCCGAAATCGCCGAAGTTCTCAACGAACCGGTCACCACTGTTGCCTGGCTCCTCCACGAAGCCATTACCTTATTACGTAAGGAGTTAAAAGTGGAGAGTTGAGAGTGAGGAATTTGAAAACAACCATGTAACCATTAACCATGTAACCATTTACTATTAACCATTAATTAATTAACTGATTAATAACTATTAACCAATGAATAATCCAATGAATCTATTAAAATCAGACCCTCGTTTAACCGCGTTTGTTCTTGGCGAACTTTCCGAAACGGAAACGCAGGAACTCCAAACCGCACTCGACGCCAACGCCGAACTTCGTACCGAAGTTGACGCCATTCGACAAACGGTAGCGCAAATCGAAACTGCCATGCAAAACGAACCGTTGCCCGGCAAAATCGGTATTATTCCGAAACGCAAAAATTGGTTCGTTCGTATTGCGGCGGTTGTGAGCGTTACTGCGTTGCTGCTCATCGCCGGAATCGCTGTTTTTGCACCGGAGTTGTTGAACAATAAACAACTCGCCAACATGACATTACCGGATCTGCGCTACGGTGGTAATCGTATCGAATACAAACCACCGGAATCATCCCGAGTGAAGCATGACGAGATAAGCTCGGAGGAGATTCCGGCTGGTTCAGTACCCTCGCTTAATCGTGAACAACGAGATGATGGAATTTTCGAATCGCTCAAATATATGAAAAAATCGCTTAATCCAACTGAATCAGTCGGGGAAAAAACTGTTGAAGAATTACCTGAAAAATTAGAGGATCAAAAATCGCTCAACGTTAATGGAGGACGAGTACGTACTGAAACGATTGATCGCTCTGGTCAAATTGCCCAGACTTTACCTAATAATTCAACATCTAATAATTCAATCAGCGGCAGTGGAGAAGTTAGTAGAAGGGCTGGTTATGGTGTTGATGGCAAGGCAGTTCCCGAATCGATGCCGCAATCGTTAAGAAATTCATCCAACACTACATCTCGCTTGGATAACAAGATCAAAATGGGAATATCAGGAATATCAGAGATGCAAAACCTTTCTGGAGCATCGGGAAAACGTATAGAGCCAAAAAGTGTTGCGGAAGATATGGATCAAAAATTGGTATGGTACGATTCGTACAATAACGCCAACGCTGAAGCGTACAAAATGTTTGTCGAAAACGAATTTAAGCCGGTGAAGGTTGGCGAGTTTTCAACATTTTCTATTGATGTTGACACGGCGTCCTACACCACGATGCGGCGTTACATTAACGAGATGGGCAAACGTCCGCCGGTTGAATCGATCAGGCTTGAAGAGTTTATCAATTATTTCAAGTACGATTATGCTCCGCCAACCGACACGAAGCCGTTTGCAACGCATGTTGATGTTTCACCTTGTCCGTGGGAGCCGAAACATTTATTGGCACGAATCGGAATCAAGGGAAAAGAGTACAATATTGACGAACGTCCGCCGCTCAATCTTGTGTTTTTGATTGACGTTTCCGGTTCCATGTCGGCGTCCAACCGGTTGCCGCTGGTCAAACGCGGTTTGACGGAACTTGTCGAAATGTTGCAACCGAAAGACCGCGTTGCCATTGTCACTTACGCCGGAAGCAGCCAAATCGCGTTGCCGTCTGTATCCGGGCAGGAAAAGCAGGCAATTCTTGATTCGATTAACGGTTTGGGAGCCGGCGGTTCGACTGCCGGAGCTGCCGGAATCAAAACGGCTTATGAAGTTGCCCGGAAATATTACAACAAAAAAGCACAAAACCGTGTCATTTTATGTACAGACGGTGACTTCAATGTTGGTGAAACAAACAACAAGACGCTTGAAACGATGATTGGCGACGAAGCCAAGAGCGGAGTTTTTCTGACGATTCTTGGTTTTGGAATGGGTAATTACAAAGATGATCGGCTTAAAACGTTATCGATGCGCGGCAACGGCAATTACGGTTACATCGACACCATTGAGGAAGCTCGTCGGTTGTTGGTTGAGGGGTTAACCGGTACACTTTTTGCTATTGCGAAGGATGTGAAAATTCAGGTTGATTTTAATCCCGGACGGGTTGCCGGTTATCGGCTGCTCGGTTACGAAAACCGAAAACTGCGCGACGAGGATTTTCACAACGATAAAATTGATGCCGGAGAAATCGGTGCCGGTCACACGGTGACGGCTTTGTACGAACTTGTTCCAGCCGGAACAAGTATTCCGGCAGCGGTTGACAAATCTCGTTACAATAACGAGCCGGAAACGCCGCACCGAGAAACTTCCGGTGCCGCCGAAAAAAAACCGGAGTCTTCGGAATTGGCAAACGAACTGATGTTTGTTAAACTTCGTTACAAGTTACCGGATTCTGATAAGAGTTCGTTAATGGAATATCCTGTTACTGCAACAACAACCGAGATGTCCGATGATTCACAATGTGCGGCTGCGGCGGCATTGTTTGGGATGCTGCTTCGGGAGAGCCGGTTTGCCGGAAACGCAAACTGGGATACAGTTCTCGAACTCGCAACACCCAATGTTAAAGACGATTCGTACCGCAAGGAATTTCTCGAACTCGTCAAAAAAGCAAAAGAACTGAGATAGTGAATAGTGAATAGTGAATAGTTTCGCATGCGTCGTTCAAACCATTTGATAGTAAATATCGCTTGCGAAACTATTCACTTCAACTATTAACTAAGTTGGGCGTTGCCTTACGCTATGATAACCGAAGTGTAGATGCTTTGTAAAGACGAATTGATATTTCAAAATCTCAATGATTTTATTCGTTCTCATTCCAATTTACATCTCGCAATTTCGGAACTAAACTTCGCTCTGGAAAGAAGTTTCGACGAATCGTATTGGAAACAACCGCAACAAGATGTTCTGAAAAGAGAAGGTGAATTTATACAGAGTTTCTCACAACATTTCACCGGTTTTTTGACGGAAGTCAAGGATGTCAAAGAAGATAGATTGGGCGCACATGGACTCGAACCATGGACCTCGGCCTTATCAGGGCCGCGCTCTAACCAAACTGAGCTATGCGCCCGAAACTCATAATCAAATATAATATCGCATGACAATACTTTAGGCAATCGGGGGTAATAAAAATTTTTCTCCCTGTTCAGGGAACCAAAGTTCCACAGGCATGAAAAAATTCCTCTTTCCAAATAAAAAATATAATTCTAATAATAGACCAATAAATACAATAATAAGTGCAAGCGAATTTCACGCGGCGGTTTTCGGGATGCAATCGTTGTATTCGTTGGTGTCACATCGTTTTTTTGTTCATGACAACCGACGCAGGCAACACTTTCACCCGGCATTGCTATTGTCCAACTCTGCATAATTTGGATCGCGGCTCCGTCGTCATCAAGGACATGCATCGCTATCGGCGTATTGGCTGGAACCTTGAAACAGACAGAACCATCGTCCTCTA
>JAISQH010000677.1 GCA_031274385.1 Planctomycetaceae bacterium
GCTCTTCCGATCTCGCCATTCATAAACGGATTGGTTACGGAGCGATTTTGGTTTGTGAAGCCGCCGGTTTTCGCGGTTTGAATAATTCACTCGTCTGACCGGTGGATCGGACGGTTGCCGGAGTATTGGAATACAAACCGGAAACAATTCCCGTTGAAGGACGGCTTGTCCGATCCTCAACCGAAATTCTCGCCGCTTCATTCCGTTTTTGGTAGATTGGGGAAACGATTCCTGTTGAAGAGCGGTTTTCTCCGGTCGGAACAATTGCCAGATCACTTTCGGTTGCCGCGTCGCCGAAGCCGCGAACCGGAGTTACATTTTTCCAGCCCATTCGTGAAAGTAATTCACGCAAATTGATTTTTTTCACCGCATATTGTTCCGCTGTTTTCACCATTTGGGATTGGGCTTCCATCATAACCTGATCTTGATTGTCTTCGTCGTTTAAATCACCGATCACAATAAAAGTTGTCTCTCGTGTGATATTTCCAACGATGTCACCGCGTTTATTATCTTCTTCATGATCTTTGTCGTCTCCGTCACTGATATAACTATCAACCTCACCGCCGTTGGCACGAATTAAACGAATAATTTCCTTCAAATCACTTTGTCTGGGACCGCTGTCACGGCGTCCGATACCCGGAAGTCTCATACCGGAGGCTAACGCAAAATGTTGTTTTTGTCCCGGCTTCCAAATCGGTGTATAAACCACATCACCGGCAACAATCGGATCCGTCAGAATATCGTCAAGAATACGTCCTTCCGCTTTGTGAGGACCATGAATTTGAATAATTTCAATACTGGCTTTACTGGTATTAAGAGACCGTTCCCGCTTGCAAACATCGCAGAGAAGCACTTCACTTTCCGGGTCGGCACTACCAAACGAAATGCCGGTAATCGACGGCGAATACACACTAAACGTCATTCGCGTCATCAACCCGTCTTCACTGCCAAGATTGACAAACACCGTGCCGGATTGTTGGCTGACGGAAATAATTTTTCCATCCGGTCGTTCAAAGTTGGTTCGGCGTAAATCCTCAATGACATTAACCAGTTCTTCGTTTTTCACTTGACGTTGTTTTGCTTCAATTTCGCTGTTTTCCGCTTTGGTTTCTGCATCCTTCACTCGTTTCTGAGCTTCTTCTTCCGTCTTTGCTTTTTCAGCGACGATTTTATCCGTTTCTTCTTTTTGTTTATCAATACTGTCTTTGTAGTCTGATCGGGCTTTAATCCGGTCATTATCCGCTTTATCCTTCTCTTGCTTGTACATCTCAGTAACGGTTTTATGCAATATTTCCAGATTGTTATAATCCGCCTGCAACTTCTGATAATCCTCGTTCAATTTCTTATGTTCGGCGTTTTTCTTATCCAGTTCCGCTCTCAATATTGTCAGTGCGGAAATATAAGTCCGGGAGGCTTCGTTGGCAATTTTCTCTTTCTCCATGTAAGCCTGATGAGTTGTCTGAATTTTATTGAGATCCGTTTCCGGTTCATGACCGATCAAGCCCTTGATCGTCATCAACTGCTGAGTCAGATCGCGTTTTTCTTTTTCCGCTTTGTCAGCCCGCTCATTGGCAGACTTGGTGTCGGCAATCCGTTTGTCGTTGCCCTGATTCATCATCACAATGACAACAATCAGAATTACCAACAAAATGCCCATCAGAATAACCGCGACTTGCAAAGGATTCGTTCTCATTGTTTCAAAAACTCCCAAAGAAATCTATTTCAGATCAACTATAATTTAGAACGGTTAAACGGAATCAAAATAATTATTAAAGCAATGAATCGAAAAATCAATTAAAAGATTGAACTATTCTACTATGTTAAAATAGGTTGTCAAGGAAAACTTTCTTTCCAGTTAAAAATTCGATTCTTGCCGCCCAAACAGGCAATCCGCATACGCTCGTTATCGGCAAGAATGACCGTGAAATCGGAATCAGATTTGCCTCTGTTCCAAAAAAGATGAAAAACAAACTCCCAATGTATCGGTTATACAGGGCAAACCTTCGTTTTTATTGTAGGGGCAATCCCTTGCGGTTGCCCTGAACGATCACCGATTCAGGGACGACCGCAAGGAGGGCGACCGCAAGGGTCGCCCCTACGGGTAAATGGTTCCTAATTATCTGAACAGGATTTTCGGATTGGTAAGATGAATAGGATCATCTGCCGGAAATAACATCGAATCATCAGTTTTTTCCAAGAGACTATCCTATCAATTTTCTTAATCCAAAAAATCCTGTTCAGACAATAAGAGTAATGATTCCAGTGCCAGCCCGTAAAATGTGTACTCAACATCGCTTTGGCAATCCCGAATGTTGCCGCCGTAACCGCCGTCCGGTAAACGTAAGTCATTGAGAAAACTCCGCAGTAAATCAAAACGGCATTGCTTTTCCGCTTGGAGATCCGTTAGGGCAACCGCCGACGTAAAACTACTCAGCAAATCAGGAACCGGAATGCGTGTGTGTGCCTGAAAACCACCTTGAGGCGTTTGACGGGTCAGAAAAAAACGAACCGTTTCCTGTTTGTTTGGAACTTCAACATTCTGCATTTTAAGAAATGCAATCGCCGCCGCAGTTGGGTTGGTTCCGCTTTGACGCAATAAGGACAACTCCACAAAACCGCCGTCAGGGCGTTGTTTTGCCAAAATCGGGGCAATTGGAATTTTTTGTTTTTCCTCTTCGGCTCCCAGCATCTCGAATGAAACCGCCGCAAGAAACGTCGTGTAAGTGCTTGAATATTCCGTCTGTTCCGACGAAGCAAAACAACCGTCCGCTCGTTGGAATTTTTTCCATTGAGTCAGAATCTTGTTTTTTTCTCCCGCCGAAAAACCGGTCTCGTTTGCCATTTTGACGAATGTCGAGGAAAAAAGGAAGGATGCCAAATCGGTTGGTCTCATTTCCTGATTCTCTTTGTGAGCCAGAAAGGTTGAAACCGATTGCAGCAGTTTCGGATCGTCCAAAACGCCAAGAAGGAACAAACCGCGAAGCGCAAATGCCGTGTAATAAAGATCACTCTCATAAGATCGACCGGAAAAACCGCCATCTTCGGTTTGTGCTGAGAGAAAAAATTGTTGCAATGACGACTTGCGCGGTTCGTCCAGTTTAACCGCACCACTCAAAAGTCGAAACGTCAAATCAGCAAGATAGGAAGTCACAAAAAAATCCGTCCTCTTTCAGGTACTTTTCACCACAATAGCACGAATATCACAAAAAAATACGAAAATTGTTGAAATCATGGGAAAATAAGGAATCATTTAACCGGAAATAAAATTTCTAATTTCATGATTTTATGACGCTGTAGTCAATTTCGGGTTCGCCTTATTTTATTTTAAAAAAATTCTTTTGTGAATCCTTCCTATTTATGTAGGGGCGACCCTTGCGGTCGCCCTGAATCGGTGAATGTTCGGGGCAACCACAAGGGATTGCCCCTACAAAAAAACGAAGATACTTGCGGTCGCCCTGAATCGGTGAATGTTCGGGGCAACCGCAAG
>JAISQH010000616.1 GCA_031274385.1 Planctomycetaceae bacterium
AAAAAACCATCCTGTCAATTTTAACTATCCTTAAAATCATGTTCAGACAAATGAAAAACACAACAAATTTTATATTTACAAACCCCCAATCCCAAATTCAATGATTGCTAAGGAAATTAAGCGTGGCGAGGTTGTTGTCTACAATGGTTCGCCTTGTATTATTGAAGGAATCAATGTCCAATCGCCGTCAGCACGGGGAGCCGCAACGCTTTACAAATTTCGGGCGAGAAATCTTGTGACGAAGCAGAAGGCGGATATTACGCTCAAAGGCACCGAATCACTTGACTCGGCGGACTTCCAGCGGCGCGAAGTGAAATATCTTTACAGTGACGCTGATGAATGTATCTTTATGGACAATCTGGATTACAACCAGTACAACCTGAAAAAATCGGATATTGAAGAGGAAATGCAATATATTACGGAAGAATTGGAGGGGGTTCGGGCGTTGATTTACAATGACGAATGTGTTGGCATTGAGGTTCCGACGGCGGTTTCGCTCAAAGTGGTCAAGTGCGACCCGGCGGCACGCGGTAACTCCGCCACTTCACGCTCCAAACCGGCAACCCTCGAAACCGGTCTCGAAATTCAGGTTCCCGAATACCTCGATGAAGGCGAAATCGTTCGTGTTGACACCCGAACCGGCGATTATCTAAGCCGGGCATGACCGCAAAACAACATTGTGCCGCATCGAAACGAATTTTGCAAAATCATTCGTTGTCTGTCGCTTCCGAATCAAGCAACCCGAAAAATTCAAGACGACGATAAAGTCGCGGACGCGTAATACCAAGCAATTCCGCTGCTTTGGATTTGTTGCCGTCGGCAAGATGTAAGGCGCGTTCGATTAATTCTTTTTCAATATTTTGGAGAAACGGTTCCAGTTCAATTGGTTTATTGTCAAGCGGAACCTGAGCCGCCGAGTCCAGCACATTCCGAATCCGAACCGGAATGTCCACCGCCGCAATAAGTGTTGCCGCACTTTGCCGGTGGGCTTCGGCAACCAATTGTTCCAACTCTTCGATGTTGCCGCGCCAATGATATTGCGTTAAAAAATCTAACGCATCCGAAGTAAAACCGCCGCGCTGACGGTTTGCCGTTTCGTTTTGCTCTTCGAGAAACATCTGGGCAAGTACCGGAATATCTTCTTTGCGTTGACGGAGAGGCGGAAGTTCAATCGTAATCGTTCCAAGTACAATCGGGAATGATTCATGATTGGTCCAATGATCGGGAGCAAGAGACGATGTTGCAATCAGGCGTTGGTTTGCGGAACTTGCGGTGACAAATTCGGCAATGAGCGGGTAAAGCATTCCCGGTAACGCTTCGGCGTCTTTCAGAAACAAAGTGTGACGACGCGAACTCTCTTCACGTTGAAAACGTTTTCGAAAAGCATAAATGGTTGATGCAATTAATTCCTGATCAAGAATCCGACATTCTATCGGAACCAAAGCACCGGGTGATTCACCGGCTTGGCTATGTTCTCCGGCTTGACCGTAATGAATTGCGGAAGCGAGATGTTCTTTACCGGTTCCCGGTTCGCCTAAAATTAAAACCGATGCCGTTGAATCAACCGCAAGACGCGCTAAACGGCGAACTCGTTGCATGACCGGCGAAACGCCAATCATTCGATCCCAACGAAAACGCCCAACCTGACGGCGTCGAAATGATAATAACGCTTGATGAAGTTCGGTTGCGGCTTGCCGTTCGGCGGTTTCAGGGCGTTCCTGAACACCAGCCGCCGCATCCGATTCATCAATCAGAACAAGAACACCGTTGGGACTTTGCGAAATAGGAAGCGGAATAAAATCAGCATAACGCCGGCTTTGCGACGTAATATGATCAATCGTCAGCAAAACACGGCAACGTTGTCCCTGAAACACTTCGGGCGGCGGAGCCAATGCTGCTGCGATGAGTTCATGTTTTTGCCGTGAAGTCGAAGCACGGTAACGGAGTTGCTGACCAAGTAATTGTTCCGCCCGGCAACCCGTCCACTCTTCCAATGCACGATTACAAAATAAAAACACGGCATCGCCATCAAGAAAAAAAACCGGTTGCCGAATGGTTTGTAAAAATTTGGCAAGTTTAGATGGACGAAATTTCATAAGCAGTCGTCAGTAGTTAGTTGCCGGTTGTCAGGGGGTTGTGATTTGGGATTTGTGGTTTGGGGGTTGTGGGGGACGCAAGCGAATCACAAATCACAAACCACAAATCACAAACCAAATGTCAATTTCCCACAAAATCCGAAATAATCATTATGGCAACTTCTAAAAACTCTTTTTTAACCACGAAAAACACGAAAAAACACGAAAGAATTTTTGTTATCACTTTTTTATTACAAACGATTGACAACAATTGTATTTTTCGTGAACTTTCGTGTGTTTCGTGGTTAATCCCGGTTTTTAGAAGTTCCCTTATCATTTTATTGACCGATACGAATTCCTTGCGACTGATTTAATCGGATTGCTTTGGTGGTGAGGTCATATTGAATCAATTCGGCGGCGGTTTGTTCTGATTTTTTGCCATCTTCAAACGTCAGGATTTTAGCATTGCCATCGAAGGTAACTTGCGTTTTTGCCTGATTGTATTTGATTGTTCGGGCTTTGCCGTAAAATTTACTGCTGTCAATCGAGGCGTTGCCGAGTGCAGTTAATTCCATTGTACTGAGGTTCGCGTTGTTCACGTCGGGCATTTCCACAATATGCAACTGGTCACATTCCAAAATATAACCTCGTTTCCGCGCAAGATTCAGATTGTCAATTCCGATATGGTCGTCCCAAGAATCAACCGGTAAATACGCCGTTTGAACTCGGCCAACGATTTCCACGTTGCGTTGACCTCCGAGAAACGTTCCCTGAACATGATCGTGAAACCAGACGGAAAGGAACCTCAAACCGCCTTCATCTCCCTTGGCGATTGTTTCCGGCAAGCCCATTTTGGAAGCGGAAAAACCTTCCTCCGAACTCCGGTTCGTAAAACTCAAAACGCCCGGTCGGTCATTCGGTCCCTCCGCAACAAAATAATTGGACGCAACATAAAACCGTAATTTACCAAATTCCGCACTGCTCATCGATTTCAACTGATAACTCTCATCCAACTCCCGACTTCGAATAAAAACGTTGTTGGCACATTGAATCATTTCCGCTTCGGGTTTAATATTCGACTTGTCCTCGAAAAACAGCACCAAACGGTTCAGATGAATCTCCATCACATCACACCAAATTTCCTTGTCCAGATGAATGGCTCTGACCCGGTTGCCGTTCTTGTCGGGTTTTCCGAGAAATTGCAACACTTTGCCGTTAAAAATCATGCTCTCGTTCCATTCGACTAACAACCGGTTGTCTTTGGCGGAGTTGGCGGTTTTCAGGGGGGAAAGCGGGGTTAACGGATTCAACGTTTTGTTGGCAGGCTGCGTTGTCGGGGTTGGGTTGGCTTGAAAATATTGGCGGGCGGATTCCGAGTTGGTGTTGGCAATCAAACGCCCGACACCCGGAACCCAAATCTTGTTGCTGGATCGGGCGATATTGATTTCCTTTGCCCTCAACTCAACACCGCGCCCTTGAAAAACGGCATCTTGTTGTTTGCCCAGAATCAGAATTTGCGTTTCGGGCGAAGAAGGATTCCAAACGGTGATTTCTTCTCCGGTAATTTCGATAATCGCGTTATTGGCGGTATTTTCCAGCGGGATTTTTTCAACGATACGGACATTGCCTTCCACTGCAAGCGTTTCGACGTTGGAATTTCCGTCATGGTGAACAACTTGCATACTCATTTGTTTACCGGTAATCGCGTACTGAACCGTTGTTTGGGACTGCAAGCCCAGCA
>JAISQH010000003.1 GCA_031274385.1 Planctomycetaceae bacterium
ACCAATTGGGCTTTTATTTTGGCGGGCATTGATGACAAATTACCTATTTTACACACCACCCTGTGAACGTAGGGATTTTTCACGAAAAAAGCGAAAAAACACAATTTCGATACTATAACAATCTACACTTTTTACAGATTTCATAATCGTACTAAATTCGATCCGGCATTTAATTTTAAGCGTTTTTACATAAAAATTTACAAATGTCTATGTCAATTATTTTCTAACACATTGATATTATTAGAGTTATAATGGGACACTAATGATTTTACCGCCTTGTTTTAGTATCTTTGTTCCGGTATCATGTTACTTTTACGTTAAGGCGTAGAACCGTTTTGCTGATGCGGCGGGTTTTATGGTCTTTGTGGTTCCATTTACTTATCAATTAAAAGAAATGTTACTCGAATTTACCCATCCGCAATATCTGATCGGTCTCATTTTGGTTGCGGTACTCATTTGGGGGTTCCGTTATTCGCTGATTGATTTTTCAAAGGCACAACGTTGGGTCTCGTTTGGGGTACGGCTTTTGATTTTGTTGTTGATTGTGTTTGCTCTTTCGGGGTTGACGTTTATGTCGCCGACACACGAAAAGATGCTTGTCTTTTTGCTTGATCAAAGCCGGAGCATTGACGCTGCCGCAACCGAAAAGGCACAGCAATTTCTTGACGAGGCTCAAAAGATTGCCGGTAAAGTGCCGATTCGGGTGGTCACGTTTGCCGCGTTACCGCAAATTCAAAGTCAGGCAACACCGGAGGTAACGCTCCCAAACGAAACGCCGCCGGACGAAACACCGAATCCGGCAACGCCCCAGACTGATTTGGCGAACGCCACCAATATTGCGGCGGCATTGGAACCGGCGTTGGCGTTAATTCCGCCGCGTTATGTTCCGCATCTTGTGGTTTTGAGTGACGGCAATGAGACTGCCGGAGATATTTTGACAACGGCAATACGCGGCGGTGTGGCGATTTCGACGGTGCCGCTTCCTGCCTCCGCCGAACCCGAAGTTCAACTTGCCGAAATGAAATTGCCCGCCCAAGTCCGGCAAGGCGAACCGTTTTATCTTGACATTGTTATTCAGAGTAACCGCGACACCGAAGGAACCATTGTTCTTTACAAAGATTCCTTCAAGGTTGCCGAAGAAACCAAACCGCTCAAAACCGGTGAAAACATCTTTCGGTTCCGGCAGTCGGTGGATGATCAACGTCAGCAGGAATTTTCCGTCACAGTGGACGCGCGTGACGATACGATTCTGGATAATAATCAGGCGGCGGGCTTATTGTTCACCGGCGGCAAGCCGCGTGTCTTGGTGATTGACAGTGAACCGAAAACAATCCGTGATCTTGTTTCGGCGTTGCGGGAGCAGGATATTACGGCGGAAGTCCGTCCGCCGGAAGGCGTTCCGCGTTCGCTTGAAGAACTGGATCATTTCGAAGCGGTGATCCTGTCGAATGTTCCGGCAACGGCGTTGACCAATCATCAAATGGATTTAATGCGGACTTATTTGAGTGATTTGGGCGGCGGGCTGTTGATGTTGGGCGGAGAACAGTCGTTTGGGCTGGGCGGATATTACAAAACGCCGATTGAAGAAGTCCTTCCGGTTCGCAGTGATTTTGAAAAGGAAAAGGAAAAGCCTTCTCTTGCGATTTGTTTGGTGATTGACCGTTCGGGTTCGATGGGCGGTCAAAAGATGGAACTTGCCAAAGACGCGGCGAAGGCGGCAGTCGAACTTCTTTCACCACGTGATTTTGCGGCGGTAATTGCGTTTGACCATGAGAGTTACCTTGTTTGTGCGATGCAGAGTGCCGCGTCAACCGGAACCATCAACTCCGCCATCGCAACCATCGAAGCCGCCGGAGGAACCAATATTTATCCCGGTTTGGTCGATGCCCACGAACAACTTCGGCGGACTTCGGCGAAATTAAAACATGTTATTTTGCTGACGGACGGTCACAGTTCGCCCGGCGATTACGAAGGGATTGTCCGGCAAATGGTCAACGATCAGATGACGGTTTCAACAGTTGGTGTGGGCGACGCGGACAACGAGTTGCTCAAGATGATCGCTGAAAACGGGAAAGGACGGCATTATTCCTGTGATGATCCGCAAGCGATTCCGCAAATTTTCGCGAAGGAAACGATTACGGCAAGCAAGTCGGCGATTCACGAGATGCCGTTTGTTCCGGTTGTGGTTACTCCGACGGAAGTTTTGGCTCATATTGACATTGAAACGGCTCCGCCGTTGCTCGGTTACGTGGTGACGCGGGCAAAACCGACAAGCCAATTCATTTTAGCAACCCATGAAACGGGCGATCCGTTATTGGTTTGGTGGCGTTACGGTCTTGGAATGTCAGCCGCGTTTAGTTCGGATGCCAAGAGCCGGTGGGGAGCGGAATGGCTGACTTGGTCTGGCTATTCTAAGTTCTGGGCGCAAATCATCCGCCAAGTCATGCGGAAATCCGACCAACGCGGTTCAATGGTTGAAATTCGGCAACGACCGGGCGGAGTTCATTTAACGTTGGATGTGGTGGACGATGCGGATCGTTACCTCAACGGAGCAACCGGTCAGACAACCGTCATTCGTCCCGATTTGAGTAAAGAAGAAATCGTGCTGCAACCAACGGCGCCGGGGCGTTACGAGGCGGATATTGACTTGGAAAAAACGAATCATCGGGGCGGTTACCATATTCAGGCGTCTTTGGGACTTGGCGAAAAGAATCTCGTGAATCAATCGCGCGGTGTTATGATTGGTTACCCGGAGGAATTGCGGTTGAAGCCGACAAACGAAGAACTATTGCAACGGCTTGCGGAATCAACCGGCGGAGTGTTCAATCCAACGCCGGAGGAATTATTCAAACCAGACCCCGAACGAACCGCATGGCGTGCCACTCCTCTTTGGCATTATTTATTGGCAATAGCGGCAGTTCTTTTTATTCTGGATGTGCTGCTGCGCCGAATTGACTTGAAAACGCCCGTCAAAAACTGGCTCTCTTCTTTTTGAGAATTGCGTACAACAAATTTTAATCCTTCTCTTTCTTTGCGTCTTTGCGCGCAAACTAAGTAATCATGCGTCAATAATCTTACTTTTTTTGTTTTCCTTAGTCGCGCAGCGACGACATGATGCATAACCGGCGGTTGCGCTGCGCTACACCGCCGGTTATGCATAATAACGTCGCTAGCGCGACTAAAATCAATATTACAGTTCGTTTCTTGTAAATTTTATCAATCCCAAAAATCCTGTTCAGACAACATAATAATTGCGCGCAAATTAAAAGAGAATGTTACGCCTATTCGTTTCTTGTAAATCGAATCAATCCTATACTGCCGGCAGTCATAAAGGTCATGTTTTTGTGAATTATTTTTGTAAAGGTATTATTAACATCCCGTTGTTCGCAAAACTTTTAATAATGTGTTCGGTTTGTACGATGAATTAAAACAACTCCGTAGGAGTTTAAT
>JAISQH010000008.1 GCA_031274385.1 Planctomycetaceae bacterium
AATCCTTGTTGTGTCAAAAACTGGACTCGGTTAATGTACGTTAAAAAATCCGCCGAATAATTCCAAAGCGTGTGCTGCGGATTGAAATGAGTTCCGGCGAAATATTCTTGACCCGGCAATCCGGCGTTTTTCGGCGACGCGGTGAATGCGTGCCAAACGAGCAGATTGCAGCCTTCGCAGACGGCTTGATCAAACGACGGTTTCAAATTATCGGCGAACGATTCCTGCCAGTGCATCCCGATATTGGTCAAACCTTCAGCGGCAACGATTCGCTGACCGTGAGTGTGAGCGGCAACAGCGGGATGTTTTGTGAAAAACCGGTTTGGATCGCCAACCCGATGACGCGGCGACCACGACCAAAATTCCGACATCGGAATATCGCTCAAGCCGAGCAGTTGGAGCGAATCAATCGGCGCACCGTGAGGACCGCCTGATTCAGGATGAATTCCGATACCCAACGCGTGGGCTTTAGATTTCATGTAACCGTAATGATTATCCGCAACCAAATCTCCAACCGTCCGCCGCAAATCAAAAAGAAACCGGTTACTCGCATCTCGATTGTTCAATATTTTACCCGCAAGAATCGGAAGATACGGAACAAGATCATAACCGCGGCGTTGACGAAATTCGTTGCGCATTGTTTTTGTCCAGTTAAGTCCGCCGAGTTCCCAACTGTCGGTGTGTAAATACCGCAACGTTTTTCCTGCCAATTCTCCGGCATCATCAATCATGGGTTGGACATTGTTGTTCCAATAAACATCGAACGATTCCGTATCAAGATAATCCACAACAAGTCCCTGCCAATCACCGCTGGCAGTCGAGACAACCGCTCCGGTGTTTGTGTAACCGAAACGAATCACCGACCATGTTCCCGTCTTTTTGAGCGGCGACAGTTTGAGAACGCCGGTTGCCGGATCAACGGCTTTTTCCAACGATTCATTTTCTGAAACAATAATGACGTTCTCAACATCGGCATCTTCCTCGCCGAAAATTTCCGGTTCGTCGGCAATAAGCGGATCGCAAACCGGAGCCGACCATCCGTATTCTTTCACCGCCGTTTTTTCGGCTAACAAATCCAACGGACGCCGTTTGGGATTTTGCCCGGTTCCGAAACGCCGGTTTTCGTCCAATAATGCAATTTCCGAAATCTGAACATTTCGCGGTGCATCAGGATAATTCGGATCGAACGCATCAAAAATAGTCAATCGAAATTTTTTACCAGAAACAGAATCAAACGAAATAATTGTTTCGCCGTCTTTTTTTACATCGAATTTTTTGATTGATGCGAACGTTTTCCCATCATCTTGAGAAACGAGGAGTTCACAGAATTTCGGACCGTAACCGGGGCGAGGTACGATGACGATTCCTGTTGCGTGAACTTGTTTCGGAAACGTTAATTCAAACCATGCCGGATTGGTTTTTGTCGGAGCGTCGCCTTTTTGAAAACCTTTGGAAACCCAAAACGTTTTCGGATTGCCATCGAGTCCGTGATCGGGCGGAAAAGAATCACTTTGAACGGAACTCGCTGTCGGTGTTGCAATATCGTCACGTTGCAATAATTCGCCGCTTTTCGTTTTTACCGGAACAGCAACAACCGCAATATCGTGATAATAATTATTTTTAACAGCCGGTCGAGGCAAGACAATTTCCGTGTTTTCATTTTGAATGATGGCTTCTGTCCAAACAATGCGTTTTGTTGCATATTCCGGTGTAACAGTTGGTCCGCCGAGATTCCAACCGCTCTGAATATTCAGGCTGATTGAAATTCCGTTTCGTGCGGCTTCGTGAAGGGCGTGTTGGTACAACTCGCGCCATTGCGGATTTCCGTACATTGCACCGGCGGGAACACGAACATTACCATCTTGTGCCGAACCATCAGCGTCACAAAGAATTGCTCCGCCAAATCCTTGCTTTCGCATTTCGGACAAATCTTTTGAGATGCAATCTTTATCAACGTTGCCGTTCAACCACCACCAATACGCCCAAAGTTTTGCCGAATCCGGCGGAGTCTGAAAACCGGATTCCAATGTCGGTTGTGCGGACAAAATGAAAGTTTCCGGCAAAAGAAAAAATGCCGAAACAACTGTAACACAAATCGTCATAAAAAATGTTTTCATAGAATCCCTTTCAAAAATAAGTTATTACTGCCCAAACGATAATCGAAACAAACCGGAAAATAATTTTAATTTATTGATGGTAAAATGACAATAGGATAAATTCCGCCAAACTCAGAACAAATTCCGCTGTAACCGTCTATTTTGTTTTTTAATGTTTCGCACCAAGGCGCAAAGAACACGAAGGTTTTGATTCTAAACGGATCGATTTTCTTTGCGTCTTTTATGTCTTTATTCTCAACGAAAAACAAATCGACTTGTTCCATTATTGTCAACAGATTATGCAGATGGAACAGATTTTTATAAAAAACGAATCTGTAAAATCTGTAAAATCTGTTGACAAAACTACAAAACTAAAATATCCTCTTTGTGTTCTTCGCGCCTTTGTGCGCAAACTTGAAAAATAAAATAGACAGTTACAATATGTGCCGTGCCGTTATCCAGATGAAGGCAAAATAGCGGATACGTTACCAAATAGTAACGTATTCACCATAAATTCAATGGTGAATACCAAAATCGGCACAAAAAAATCTCCCTTCTTGACAAAAAACAAGACAAATTAAATTAAAAAACAAAAAATCCTTCGCAAAAATGTGTTTTTAGAAGTTCCCTTATACAAATCCACGTTAACCAATTGACACGATTCAAGTTATAAGGGGACACTAGTGAGGCAAAATAATGAGTTTTTAGAACTCCCAATAACGCAGTTGTAGTTGGCTTATTTTTCTGAATCGTGTATTTTATCTATTTTCTCTATTCGTTATGTTATTTGGGTCATTCTATTTTTTATAGAAATTCTTTGAGGAAAACTGACCTTACCGGATTTCTCTGCCGATAATAAACAGTAAGGTTTTTATCCAATTAACGTCACCGTTTGACAAGGATTAGAGTGTATCGGCGTACCGCATAACCGGCAATAAATCAAGAGTTGCTGAAACGAAAATCTTTTTTGTTTTTTCGGGTTATGAGACTTCGAAACAATCATCAGGGAGGATGAAAGTATGGCAGTTGCACAGTGGACACCCGAAGAAACGGCAAAACTGTGGGAAAAATTTATCAAAGATCGATCCAATCAGGAACTCCGTAATGTTCTTATTGAACGTTATATGCCGTTAGTAAAATATCATGGAGAACGAGTCGGCTCGCGTCTTCCTGATGAAGTGGAGTTGGACGATTTGATTTCAGCAGGAATCTTCGGTCTGATGGATGCGATCGACGCCTTCGATTTAGGACGCGGTGTGAAATTCGAAACGTATTGTGTTCCGCGAATTCGCGGAGCAATGCTCGACGAATTGCGGAACATGGATTGGGTTCCGCGTTTGGTGCGTTCACGGGCTCGCAAACTCATGGAAGCCAGTAAAAAACTTTCCGATAAACTCGGTCGCCAACCCAGTCACGATGAATTGGCAGAAGAATTAAATCTTTCCGCAGCAGAATTGGAACGGATGATGTTCGACGCCAACGCTGTTAACCTCGTCAGTTTGAACAAAAAATGGTTTGAAACCGACGGTTCCAAAGATATTAGCGAAATTGATCTTGTCGAAGATCAAAAAGGCGAAGACCCGACAACAAGAATTCAAAAAACAGATTTGATGCGGCTGGTTACAAAAGGACTCAGCCGTAATGAACGGCTCATTATCATTCTTTATTATTATGAGGAAATGACGATGAAAGAAGTCGGCATGACTCTTGATTTGAGTGAAAGCCGGGTCAGCCAGATGCACAGCAGTATCGTGGAACGCCTGCAAATGCAACTCGAAGAACGACGCCCTGAATTTGCAACATGAAACCGCAACGTATCTTTGATCCCTGCCCCTCATGTAAAAGACATTGTTATTCGTGGTTTGTCGTACCTAAAATCGGATGTTACGTAAAACAGTGATTACTGAATATCCTAACATAACCATTTAAGTGCGACAAACCAATCGTTACCTTTTGCGGATTTTTGGAATAATAATTCCAATTGATTTGTTAAAATTCTTTTGTTTCACCGGGAATAGCGGTGTGGTAAATGCCGTTTTCGTCCGGTTTGACGGGGGCTTCGCTTTCAAGCGTCCAGTTTTCAATGCCGGGAGCAAGTTCATAAGTCGAATTCCAACAGGTGTCATACGAAAGTTCCAAACCGGAATCAACCGCCATGCGTCCCATGATTGAGGTGAATGTCGCTTTCACGCCGCGCTCAATCTCATTCCACGTCTTGTCTTCCCGAATCGCTTGGAATAACCGATTGTGTTCCTCCTGATACGAATCGCAACCTCCCGCTTGGGGTTTCCACGCAATATTTTCAGGAATTTCCTTCAATCCCTTGTAGATCACAGGATTGCCCACACCTTCACCAACCACAGCACAGCCTTTCGTCCCGTGAATCACTGATCGGAACGAATGCCACGATTTCGTAATCTGCCGCAGTTGAACCATCATCTTGACACCGTCATCGAAACGGTATTCATAAGCACAATGATCATACATTTGGTCATTGGCTTTACGAACTTGGCGACCGCCCTGCCCCTGAACAGAAACCGGCGTTTGCTCACCACGCGCCCAGCA
>JAISQH010000033.1 GCA_031274385.1 Planctomycetaceae bacterium
ATAACCCCGTGCAAGCCTGCGCAGCACGGGGTAAGTGTACAAACAAAACGAGAACTCCGTAGGAGTTCAATAAAAAGGGATTAACTTTGTCACAGTAACCACAAACATCAAAATTGAACCCCTTCGGAGTTCCTGTAAATTTGTGATAACTTACCCCGTGCTGCGCAAGCTTGCACGGGGTTATCCAAATGGAACTCCTTCGGAGTTGTTTTTATTCAATACCAAAACAATTTACCAAATAATTTGCCAAAACACCAATCGTGTGACTGCCGAAAGTATATATTGGTAACGATTCAACTAATTTAATTATTTAAGAGTTCCTTTCAACAAATCATTCCCCATTTTTTCATGTCTATTATTCCGGCAAAATCGTGGTTTCAGCAAAAAGCGTTTCTCAATTTTCCTTGGAAAGTGTACAAGGACGATCCGTATTGGATTCCTCAACTTCGTCTCGAACAAAACGGACTTGTTGGTTTCAGTTTTTTCGGACACAAAGACCCGTTTTACGAAACAAATGAATGTCAGGCGTTTCTCGCAATTGACGGTCGGAATATTTTGGGACGAATTTGTGCCATTTTGAATCGCGGACATCTTGATCGTTACCACGATGGAGTTGGTTTTTTCGGATTCTTCGAATGTGTCCATGACAACACTATTGCCGGTGAACTTTTTGCTGCGGCAACGGGTTGGCTTCGAGAAAGGAATTGTACGGTTATTCGCGGACCGGTTAATCCGTCACTTAATCACACACTCGGTTTGTTGATTGACGGTTTCAACAGTTCGCCGATGTTCATGATGACGTACAATCCCCCGTATTACGAAAAACTGTTCGAAGACAACGGCTTCCGAAAATCACAAGACCTGTACGCTTATTGGGGCGAAATCGAAATGCTTCCCAAAGTCAACACCAAATTACAGCCTATTTGTGACCAAATCAAAGAACGAACCGGAGCAAAATCCCGATCAATTAATACAAAACGATTTCAAGAAGATGTTGAAATATTTCTCAATATTTACAATCGGGCGTTGACCAATACATGGGGTTTTGTGCCGATGTCGAAGAACGAAATCAAAGAAATGGCGTTTTTCTTAAAATATCTGATCGTTCCCGAACTGACAACCGCAATTGAAATAGACGGCAAAATGGTTGGCGCGTCCTTTGCCCTGCCCGATTACAATCCGAGAATCAAAGCCATTGGCGGAAAAATCACACCGCTTCGTCTTATCAAACTTTTGCGGCACAAAGAGGAAATCAAATCAATTCGGATTCTCAGTACCAACGTGTTACCGGAATACCAAATGCAAGGTCTTGGTATGCTTCTAATGAACGCGTTGGTTCCGAAGGTTCTGCAAAACGGGATTCGGGATGCGGAATTTTCTTGGGTTCTTGAGTCCAATTCCTTCTCACGCGGTGCTCTCGAAAAAGGAGGTGCCATTCGAACAAAAACGTATCGAATTTATGACAAACCAATCGAAAATTCCTGATTGTTTCGGATTTTGTGGGGAACAATCAGAAAAAAATAAAAGAAACCGTTACGTTGATTCAAACCATGCTTTGGCGATTTTCTGCAACTCTTCGGCGGAACCGGCAAATTCGTCATCATTGATGGCGCGGTTCAGCACGGCGGGATCAATAAAAATCTCTGCCGGTCGAGGCAGTTGATATTTCTGAATCACGCTGTTGAGCAATGATTTCATTTTTTTATCGATTTTATGGTATTGGCACAGATCGTCAAAAAGCGGTTTATGACCAACACGCGGTCCCAGCAATCCTAGTAAACTCATAATAAAATACCTCGTTGGATAAATTGAAAAAGTTGTCCGTGTTCACGGGCGTTTTATTTTAATTTTTTAATTTTTTAATTTTTTAATTAATAGGTTGCCTGAACCCGAATGTTCCCGTATGATTTTGTTTGTCCATTAATTGAAAAAAATTGAAAAATTGAAAGAAATTGATCAATATCAATCAACATAGATCAACAATGATATTGTACCCTCACGAGGATCAAAAAACAATCCGAAAAGCGAACGCGGCAAGAGTTCTGATTTGATTCCATGAGCCGATCCACAAATAGAACAACCGAAATTCTAACACCGTTTTCACCTTCGACATTTTTCCCCGATGCCGACGAAGCGGATGAGAACGGTTTGATTGGAGTTGGCGGCGATTTAACTCCGGTTTGGCTTGTGGATGCTTTTATTCATGGAATTTTTCCTTGGCCCTTTGAAAGCGGGAAAAAGGGTCAATCTATTCTTGGTTGGTTTTCGGTTGATCCGCGTTGTATTTTCGAGTTTGATCGGTTCCACATTTCGCGTCGTCTGGCGCGAACGTACCGCAGCAACCGGTTTCAAATAACTGCCGACACGGATTTTCGCGGTGTTATTAGTGGTTGTGCTTTGGCGCATCGGGTTGAAGGCACATGGATTACACCGGCAATGATGGATGCTTACACGGAACTTCATCGGTTGGGAATTGGTCACAGTATTGAAGTTTGGCGAAACGGTTGTTTGGTTGGCGGAGTTTACGGCGTGGCGGTTCGCGGTTTTTTTGCGGCGGAGTCAATGTTCCATCTGGAACGGGACGCATCCAAAATCGCGTTGGCGGCTCTCATCGGACACCTGAAAAAACAAGGTTACTCGCTCTTCGATATTCAGGTCATCACCAATCACACCGCCAGTCTCGGAGCCATTGAAATTCCGCGAAAAGAATATCTACAACGGCTCCATGTTGCATTACAGAAAAATGTCGAATTCGGATCATTTAATGGTTCTGAACTTTGATTATAAAAGTCAGACCTTTGATTATAAAAGTCTGAACTTTGATTATAGTTGATTAAATGATTAACTATGGTTGCGGGCAACTTCTAAAAACTCTTTTTTAACCACGAAAAACACAAAAAAACACGAAAGATTACCACGCCGCAAAATCCGAAACAACCGGAAAAATTGATCTTGTTGTTTAAGGACGAATTGGTTAAAATTTTGCTTTGTTTTGCTTTTTCACACATTTTTGCGAGGACAATTATGATTCGGTCGTCTTTTTTGAGTTGTGTATTGTTGACTATTTTCAATTTTGCTCTGGCATTGGCTCAGGAATCGCCGTCAACCGAGACGCCGTTTCCGCCGGCATCGTTAAAAGCGACACCGGAAATTCTTGCGCTGATCGCCGAATCGCATCAATTGTTGGAACAATTGCCCGAAGAGGAAAGAGCAATGGCTCTATTTCAAGTTCTCGAACTGCAATTTCTTTTCGCCGACAAACAACCGGCACGCAAAACGATTCAGGAAATATTAGCATTGATTCCGTCCATTGAAAAGGACTCCGTGCGGACTCAAATTTGCGAAGCAACGGCGGTGATTCTGGCCGAGTTGGGTGATTTCGGGCAATGCGTTCAAACTCTGAATCAAATTACCAAACCGGTTGACCGCGCGGAGAAACAATTGAATGTTGCGGAGCAAATTCTTAACAACGCGGAAATGACCAAAACGCCCATATCGTTTGATATGACCGGTTTGTTGCAAAGTGCCTTGACCGGAGCGGTTGAAGCGAAAGACAAGGGGTTGGAATCGCTTGTTTCGATTGTTCTTGCCCGCGAACTGGCGAAACAGGGCAAGATCGAAGAGTCAAAAATCCTTTTTGAATCGGCACGGAAAAAAGCTCGCGAAATAGAAGAAATTGAAGAGCAGAACCTTATCGGGTTCATGGTTCGAAGTATGATCGGCGTCGGGATGCAACCCGAAGCAATGGCGATGATTGAAACGGTGACGGAGGAAGACGCCAAACGGTTATTGATGGGGCAGGCTGCTGTTGCGATGGCTCAGGAAGGAAAAACCAAAGACGCCGGAGTGCTGGTGAAAACGTTCAAACCGGGTGACATGAAGGACAATGTTCTGGTGAGAGTTGCCGAGACGGCGGCGAAAACGATTACGGTTGAGCAGATTCTTGAACTTGCCAAGCAGACCGCTTCGCCGGAATCGCGGGAAAAATTCCTGGAACGAACGTTCCTTGCGTTGCTGGAAAACAAGCGTGACGATGCCGCGTCGGAACTCGCCGGCCATTCGGAAAATGCCCCCGAATATCAGAAAAGACTTCAATTATGGCAATTGGAATCATTGATCGATGAAAAAAAATTTGCTGAAGCCGAAAAGAACATTGCAACTCTTTCTCCCGATTCCGCAACTTTTCCGCCCGAATTGAAACAATCTCTATTGAGACAGTTGATTCTTATTGAGATACAGGCAAAGGGTTTGTCCAATGAATTATTGAACCGGTTGACGGCAACTTTTTCCGAAGAGGACGAAAAGAATAGGGCGTTGCTTCAGGCGGAAGCCGAAAAGGCGGCAAAAATGGACGATTTTAATGAAAGCATGTTGAGTTTGGAACAAATCATCCAATCTCAGATTCAAATGCTTGATTTGCAGAGTGCCGCAAAAACATTCCGATTATTGTTTGAAATTGCGGC
>JAISQH010000107.1 GCA_031274385.1 Planctomycetaceae bacterium
TTTTTCGGACGGGGTGCTGACTGCCAGGCTTCCTTGCCATAATTTGCTCCTTTCAAAAAAATCATTATGACTTGTTCTACCAAGTTTAGCAACCATACCCCCAAATCTGGAATAATCAGAAATTTTAATTTTTTTTAAAATGAGTTTTAAGGGATTGCGCGCAAAGACGCAAAGAAATATCATTTGTTTGCTCTTTGATACCTTGCAGTTCGACTGTCTGGTTTGGCAATCGTTTGACATTGAAATAAATGTTGCTATATTATGTTTCTGATTTGTCCAACAAAGTACCATTGACTAAAACAATTGACTAAAATAATGACCCAAACATCAATTCAACCATTCCTCCATCAATGACCATGAACGAACATAATGAAATTCTTGCCGCTTTGGTCGGGCAACCGAATTCAGGGAAATCAACCGTTTTTAACTATTTGACCGGTTTACATCAAACGGTTGCGAATTATCCCGGCGTAACAGTGACAAAAAAATCGGGACATTACCACGATGGGCAACGCCGTATCGAAGTGGTTGATCTTCCGGGTACGTACAGTTTGACCTCGTATTCGCAGGAAGAACGGGTGACACGGGATTTTCTTCTTCTCGAACGTCCCGAAGCCGTCGTTATTGTTGTTGACGCATCGAATTTGCGGCGTCATCTGTACTTCGTGTTCCAATTGCTCGAACTACAAATACCGCTCGTCATTTGTCTGAATATGACCGATATTGCCCGCCGCCGCGGTATTTCGATTGATGTTCCGAAGTTGGAAAAAACGCTTGGAGTTCCGGTGGTTCCGACGAATGGGCGTACCGGTGAAGGTCTTGAAGAACTTCGCCAGCAAATCAACACGGTCTCCGCAAAACACGACCACGAAACACCGCCCACCTGGAAAATCGACTACGGAACCCTTGAACCACTCATCGAAGAATTTGACGCGGCTCTCTCACAAAAAGAACCACTCGTTCAGGATTTTCCAACCCGATGGCTTGCCGTTAAATTGCTCGAAAATGACCGCGAAGCCCGGCGAATTGTTCAACATCATACCCACGACAAAGATTGGGAACCGCTCCTCGAATCGTGCATCAAAAAAGTTGATGAATACGAAGCAAAAAGCGGTGACTCGCCCCGCAAAACCATTGCATCGCAACGCAATACGCTGGCGGAAACCATTGAAAAAGAAATCGTCCGGCGAACCTCTGTTCCGCGACGCAATTCGGATTCCTTTGATCGGATTCTTTGTCATCCGTTGCTCGGTTTGGCAAGTGTTGCCGCTATTATGTTTGTCGTGTTTGAGTTCGCGTTCAATCTGGCGGACGGTTGGTCATGGTTTCCGTGGATCAGTGAAGAAGGCTCTTTCGAATGGAATACTCCGCTCGGTGCGGTTGATTCCGTTTTTTCGGTTTGGATTCCGGCATTGCTCGATTCCTGTTTTCGGATTCCCGAAGGCGATCTTCATTCCCTGATTTACAACGGAATTATTGCCGGAGTGGGCGGAGTCCTGACTTTTGTTCCAACCATTTTTTTCATTTTCCTTTTCATGTCCATTCTGGAACAAAGCGGTTACATTGCTCGTGTGGTGGTTGTTTTGGATCGGCTCATGCGAATTTTCGGATTGCACGGTCAAAGTATTTTGCCCATGATTCTCGGAGGCGGTATCGTCGGCGGCTGCGCGTTACCGGCGGTCATGGCAACACGCTCCATGAGAGAGCAACGGGAACGAATTCTGACAATTATGGTCGTGCCAATTATGAATTGCGGCGCGAAAGTTCCCGTGTACGCCTTGTTGATTTCGGCGTTTTTCCTTTCTTACAAAGGACTGATGTTGGCGTCAATTATTCTGATTTCATGGGCAATTGCCTTGATTGCGGCATTGATTCTTGGTAAACTCTTTATCAGAGGAGAATCGTCGCCGCTTATTATCGAACTTCCGACTTACCAGATACCCGGTTTGCGTGATGTGTTGTTCACGGCAAGCCTCCAGAGTTGGTGGTTTGTCAAAAAGGCGGGAACAATTATTCTTGCGGTAAATGTTTTTCTTTGGGTGTTGATGTACTACCCGCGTCCTGCCAACCCCGATACGGAACCGGCAGCACAACTCGCCGGTTCGTATGCCGCTCAACTCGGTCGTGTTTTCGAGCCGGTGTCGCAATACGCCGGTTTCGATTGGCGTGATAATGTTGCACTGATCGGCGGTTTTGCCGCGAAGGAAGTGATCGTCAGCACAATGGCAACCATGTACGGTATTGAGGAAGAGCAAGAGCCGGAAGAAGAAGAAACCAAACAATCCGTTAACAAAATGCCAATAACGGAAATAACGGAAACGATGGAAACAACGGAAACAATGAAAACAACAACCGGAAATGAGCAGGAATCAATCCGTGAAATTGAAAAAATTGATACGGAAAACCTTGATAATCAGGGAAAACGTCTTGCGGTTCGGCTGAGAACGGAGAAAAACTGGACGCCGTTAAAAGCGTTTGTTCTCATTCTTTTCGTGATGATTTACAATCCATGTGCTGCCACCTGCGCGGTGATATGGCGGGAGACCGGTCACATTAAATATATGCTTCTGGCAATGGCTTATACCAATGGTCTGGCAGTTCTCGTAGCGGTTACAGTGTATCAGGTCGTGTCGCTCATAACAGGTTAAACCAATCAGTGTTTTATTATTGCCCTTTAATTTTCGGTCTTTACTTCGAAATGGAATTTTGTGTATTTAGTTTATTTTATAGTTTATTTTGTAGTTAAAAAGACAAAAATTGAAACAGAAATAATAAAGTACCGAAAAAAACACAGAAGGAACAGAGGAAATATTGTGCGAAATTTTGCCGCGAAATTCACTTGCAACAAATCTCCTTTACTATCTTCTTGTCCGTTTAAATCTGTACGCCGGAAAGAATTTGGTGATTTTCAGACGCCCTGGGAATTATCAAAATTAATGATTGAAATAATAAAAGAAAAAAATATTAGACCTAAAATCATAATAGAACCAACATGTGGAATAGGCAATATTTTATTATCTTCCTATAATGCGTTTTTACCGGACGCAATCATCGGTGTTGAAATTAACAATAATTATTGTCAACATTTGTCAAAAATCATAGAAAAATCGTCAAAAATAACCATAATCAACAAAAATATTTTTGATACTATTAACATTATTAAAACGGAAATAAATAAATATCATTCTTGTTTATTCATCGGCAATCCCCCTTGGGTCACCAATTCCGCTCTTTCTGCCATTAATAGTACGAATTTACCTGTCAAGGAAAATAGAAAGGGGTTGCGCGGCATAGAAGCAATAACAGGAAAAAGCAATTTTGATATTACCGAATATATTATCTTAAAACTAATCGAAGAATATCGTTCCTATAATAGTGTCTATGCGTTTTTATGTAAAACTTCAGTTGCCCGGAATATATTAAAATATTGTTGGGAAAACAATTTTTTTTATAAGGAATCATCAATATATCCTATTGATTCAAAAAAATATTTCGATGCAACTGTTGATGCGTGTTTTTTTATTATTGATTTTTCAAAAAAAGGTACAATAAAGGAATGTCATGTTTACGACTCAATTGAAAATAAATCATTTAGTAATACAATGGGATATTTTAATAATAAAATGATCGTTGATATTAATAATTTTAATTCTCATAATTATCTGGGTAAAAGTGAATATATTTGGCGAAACGGTATAAAACATGACTGTTCTAAAGTCATGGAATTAGATATGGTAGGAAAAAATTTAGTTAATGGATATGGAGAAATAGTCAATATTGAAGATGATTTAGTATTTCCTTTATTAAAAAGTTCTGATATTGCCAATGGCAATTTGTCTATTAGAAAAAAAGTAATTGTTACTCAACGAAATGTAGGTGAAGAAACGTTATCTATAAAGGAGCGATTCCCAAAAACATGGAAGTATCTTAATTATTATATCGATAATTTTCAGAAACGAAAAAGTTCTATTTACAGAAATAAACCGTTGTTTTCTATTTTTTCAATAGGCGGATATAGTTTTTTACCTATAAAAATTGCTATTTCCGGTTTATACAAACATATTTCGTTTCAAATGTTGTTTCCAGAGAATGAAAAATCCATCATGGTAGATGATACCTGTAATTATATATCTTGTAAAACCAAATCAGAAGCGAATCTAATCTACTCCTTATTAACATCGAAAGAAAATATTAATTTTCTTAATTCGATTATTTTTTGGGATTCAAAGAGACCAATAACAACTGAAATATTAAATTCGATAAACTTAAAAAGGATAGCGGAAGAACATTCATTAGAAAATCAATATGATATTTTAACGAATATTAATAACACAGTAGAAAAAGAAAATGGAAAGCAGATGGTCTTATTCTAACCGGATGCGCAACCACAACACGTTTGAATTTCTCAGCATACGGGAGTTGTTGCCCAATCCGGCATTAAAGGTGTCGAATTCGATACCTTTTTACACCGAATTATAAAACGATAATAAAAAACAATAAACAATGCAAAACAGTGAAATAATCCTTTATCAATCCGGCGGCGATATAAAAATAGACGTACCTGTCTATTTTGTTTTTCAAGATTGCGCGCAAAGACGCAAAGAATTTCAAGGTTAGTTTTAACTTGCCCTGTTTTTGAGCGTGTTTATTTTTAATTTTATTCAAG
>JAISQH010000024.1 GCA_031274385.1 Planctomycetaceae bacterium
TCCAAGACCCGCCAATTATTTTTATGAACTTCCGCCGCTTTTTCACGGAATTCATCAATTTCGGAGTACCTGTTCAGATTAATGTAACACATCATCGTTGAAGAAATCGCAGAAGGAAGCGCTTGGTGATTCGCTGTTTTCGGATCAAGAATCCAAGGTCGTAGTAAATCAAGAGCCTCTTTGTGTAACCCTTGATTGATAAGTTTTTCAGCAGCAGGAATTGGATTTTCCATATTGACAGGCTCCGCAGCATTAAGAAATGAAATCATAAAAAACAACACGGTAAACAAAATAAAACGTTGCATGACAGTGAATCGTAATAAAATAATCGTTTGATGTACGGAAAATATGGGAAATGCCGGTTTTCCGTACGAGAACCGGCATTGAACCGCGTAACATTTCGCCTTGTTTATTTGAGACGAAATTATTTTTCGAGGACTAATTCGATCTTTTCAAGTGTTGATCGGGCGATTTTAGCAAGGTTGTTTTTTTCGGCACTGCCGGTCGAATCCCTGACGGTTTTCAACAGGCGGACGAACATCTGACCTTTCGCGGAAAGCGTGTAACGAATATCGCTCCGTAACCTGCCGCCGCCGGTTTCAAACCACGGACTACTCATCGGCTTGTTTTCCAACGCCAAAATCGATCGGCACGCCGCAAGAAAATCCTGACCGTCACCGCTAACCGACGCCGCCAGTTTTTTCGCCAACTCATCCGAAGTTAAATTAACAATAAATTCAGGAATCTTTTGCGCTTCCTTATTCCAATCGGCGGGAAACATTCCGTACAACGAATCCGAAGTCATTGCCCAAGGACGATCACAGTCTTCGACGATTTTTTCAGTTACGGTAACTTCTTCACCTCCGCCGGACGGAGCGGTCATTTGCGGCGGTTCCGCTTGCAATTCTTCCTGCGGGACACGTTGCGGTGATTCTATGACGTCCACTTTCGTCACAACCGCCGGTATAATAATTGTATCATCTGACTGTACAGATTCAATTACTGTTGCCGGTAATTGGTCAATGAACTTTTCAAGTAACAATAAAATCTCAAGAGAGAACGTTGTATTGTTACATTTTTCAAAAATTTCTACTAAAAATTCTTGCTGGGTGTTCGGCGAAAGTTTGCCAAAACTACGTTCCAGTCCTGCAACACGATCTTTTATGTGTAACTCGGTTTGGAGCAAATAACGTATCGATAAAAAAGTATATAATTTATCTTTGTCCAGATTTAATGTGACCGAATTTGAAGCAACCACCACTGTTTTTGCAACAATATCTTGCGGTGACTGTGTTCCAGCAATCGTTGGCAGCGGTTGCGGAACGGAAAATGTTGCCGCTTGTTTCATTTCTGCTTTGGAAATGGGATTGGCAGCCGGAATTTTTTTAACGGATTGTTGTACGGATTCCGGCTGAGCGGGTGCGAGTTTGGGTTTGGCGGGATCGCGCGTGGCAACATCGACAATGCCCTTCAAATCATCGGGATTGACATTGGCATCGACAACCGCAACATATTCACCGTCCTTTTTTGCACGAGAAAGCAGCCAACTGAAAATGTCCGCTTGCAGCATTGCCGGAGTCCAGGCGTTATGACCGCAGATACCGAATTCCGATTTTTTTACGTTACATCCAGCCTTTTCGACCCGCTCGAAATCTGCTCTTGCCTGATCAATGCCGCTGTCGTCAGAACTGTAAATTGCCCAGACCGGAATTTGTTTCAGCACCGGCGATTTTTGTAACGCAATATCGGTAATTGCCCGCCAACTCACCAGCGGCACCGCAGCGGCAAATAATTCCGGGCGGCGTTCCAACGCCCGCCATGTCCCGTCGCCGCCGGTACTCAAACCGGAAACCGTAACACGATCCGCATCAACCGGATAACGGCTCATCACCTGATCCAACATCGCAAAAGAAAAACCAAGCGGCGAATCCTCAAATGGTTCGAAAATTTCCAAAACAGTTTGTCCGTCAAATTCCGAAACAGCAATGTTCGTTTTTGTTTCAGAACCGAACGCCGATTCATATTGTTTCAAAATCTTTTCCCTTAGATCGGGAGTTTCCAGTTGCTTGGCAAGAAGTTCGGGAAGCGGTCTGATATAGGAATGAGCATCCCAACTGCCGTGTTGTTGCGGGGCTTGCGGCACGAGAAGAAAGAATTCGCGTTTCTTTTCGCCGGTCAGATAGGTAATAATGTGATGCAAATGAACAAGTTGGAGTTTGTTGTCGTCGCCGACTTCTCCGGCTCCGTGCAGCCAAAGAATGATCGGATATTTTTTGCCCGGCTCGATGATTTCCGGGACGTGCAGACGATATTTCAGAGTTGTATTTTTGTACTTGTCCTTGCCGGTGTAAGTGATCGATTCTTCCCTAAAAAGCGGCAACATGGCTGGAACAACACGCGAACCGGTCTCTTCGTACTTCGTCGCCGGTTGAATGGCAATCGCCTCTAACTGTTCCTGCGTCAACGGCTTAGGAGTTTCCACAACCGGTTTTACAGGTACGGCAAGATTCAAATTCGTTTCAAAAATTTCCTTCGGTTCTTTACCGGGAGGTGGATAGGGATAAATTTGTTGCGAATTGTCAGGATTTATCGCAACGATTTTGTTGGCTTGAGCCAATACGAATCCTTGCAATTCCAACGGCGTACTATTTTCGGTCAAGGATGTTGCGTTTTGAATGATATTTTTTGGCACAGTTTGGTGCAAATCAACTTGCAAATCAGCTTTAGCCGTCGGAAGATTTTGAGCGGTAACATTATTTGTTGCCGGTCTTCCACAGCCGAAGAAAAGGAAAATGAAAAAACAAACGGTAAAAGTCACAATTCCAACATTTCGTACAGTTTTCATAGCAATTCTCCAAAAGTGAAGGTGAACCGAACCAAATAGTTTGAGTCTATGATCTATCCGTATGCTAAAGCATACGGATAATAAAGTGTTGTCCCTGCGGGACATTTCATTGTGCTACTGCCGTCTATCCGTAATCAAAATTTTCACTGATATATTACAAAAATTCTAAAATCTGAAATCAAAAATCCGCCATTTCCCTATTATACTACTCGCCGAAAATATTTTCCAGTATTTCGTCAAGTTTTTCGCCGCGGGCGTCAAGAAGGACAGCGTTACCGGCTCGGTTTCGGAGCAAAACGACCGGAATTTGCTTGGCTCCATAGTAACCGGAAAGCGACGGCAGCCCCGCCTGTTTCGTCGCTTCTTTCGATAACGTCCGCCACGGCAAGGGGTTCCGCTCTAAATACGCCGTCAGTTTTTTTGAATCGGAATCAACATTGAAACCAATAATTTCAAAACCCTTACCGTGATATTTTTCGTAAAGTTTTTTCAGATGCGGAAATTCCCCGACACACGGACCGCACCATGTCGCCCAAAAGTCAAGCAAAACAACTTTGCCTTCCAGCGATGCCGCGTCCAACATTTTACCGTTCAAATCGGCACCCCAAATCGGCATTGTTTTACCGAGAAGTTCCTGCCGCCGCAACATGCCTTCGTAAACTTCGGCGTATTCTCTGATGAGCGGATCGGAAATTCGTTTTTGTACGTCAATAAAAACACGCCGCAACGGCTCAACCGCATCGGACAACCGGTTTGAATCGGGAAAATAAGAACGAAAAAGACGAATCGTATCAAGAAATACTTCGGCGGTTTTCATATTATCTTCGTTCGGAAACTTTTTCAGAAACTCCGCAAATAAAATATTGACGGCAACCAGTTTTTCACCGAGTTCGGGAGCGGCGGGCATTGTTTCCGTTTTTTGCGACGGATTTTCTTCGCGGTCTTTCATCGGTTTGCGAACAAAATTCAATGACCGCAGGCAGGCGTTCCGTTTAAGTGACAGAAACAACGGAGTGAGAACCGCGTATTGTTCAATTTCCGTTGCAAATTCATGCAACATCGCGATTTTATCCGGGTTCAGATCGGATTCATGGGCAAGGGATTGATATTTCAAAAAACACGATTCCGCCCAAAGATCAGCGGCGTTGACCGGAATATTTTTGTACAGATTCCATGTTCCGTGAATTTTGTTCGATTTATCCTTTTTGAGTTCTTTCGGAGCCGCAGCAGGCAGAGTATCGGATCGAGTCAGAGATTCCGCCGCTTCGGACATTTTAGCGTACAACAACGCGGATTGGTGATGATTCATGGCGTTTTTCCATTTTTCCTCATCGTTCTTCGGGTTTTGGTTAATGGGAAACGGATTGACATGAAGAAATCGTTGATAATAATACAAAAATTCGTCAGGACTTTTCGACGGAACCGTGTCCGGCGTCCACTCCGCGTCCAAAGCAAAACACGTTAGTAAAAGAAACAATAAATTCATGATTCGGATGGCTTTTTATGCCGTTTGGTCATTTTTACAACAATTTTCGATGTACAAATTATTTTTGGCACCATATTCAATTTTACGGCAGAGAATCAATCAATCGCCGTACTAACCGCAACATCTCTGCTGAAGTAACTGCCTATTTTCATTTGCATTCAATAAATTCTACTAAATGCTCCAATGAAATCAAGCCTTTCGTAATTGTCTATTTTATTTTTCATGTTTGCGCGCAAAGACGCAAAGAATCAAACGAGCATCTTTATCATATCCTGTTATC
>JAISQH010000220.1 GCA_031274385.1 Planctomycetaceae bacterium
AACTCATTTACTTCAATCAAGAACTCATTTACTTCAATCAAGAACTCATTTACTTCAATCAAGAACTTATTTACTTAAATCAAGAACTCATTTACTTCAATCAAGAACTCATTTACTTAAATCAAGAACTCATTTACTTCAATCAAGAACTCATTTACTTCAATCATCCGTTCCTATTGTCTGAACACAATTTTTCGGATTGATAAAATTGGTAGGATGGTCTGTTGGAAAGAACCGGACGATTCTCAATCTCTGTTTTTCAACATGGAAAGGAAATCCTAATCCAACTAATAGACTTGTTCCAATTGTTGTTATTGTCAACAGATTTTACAGATTTTACAGATTCGTTTTTTATTGAAATCTGTTAAATCTGCATCATCTGTTGACAAAACGAATCATCTTACCAATCCCAAAAATTCTGTTCGGATTGTTTATCCGACATTAACCCGGATGGTTCGGATTTCTTCCTCTTCATTATTTTCGTTTGCATTGTCGTCTTCGAGCAGCCGGAGCGGGGCACGCCCGACACTGTGCCGTTCACTGACAATCCCTCGTTTAGTCGCCGAGAGAAACTGCGTCATTTCGGCACCGGGACCAATAGAATAATTGTCTTCCAGTTTTTTCAGAATTTCCTTCCACGTTAAACCGCTTCGGAAAACCAAACGGTACACTTCTTTCAAAATCCTGATTTCTTCGGTTGTTCTTCCGCTTCGTCGCAGACCGATTTGGTTGAGTCCGCAGATTCGCCCTGTCAAACCGTCAACCGTCACAAACGGCGGCACATCCTGAATCACCCGCGCCAAGCCGCCAACCATTGCCAAAGAACCAATCCGGCAAAATTGATGAACCCCCACCGCACCGCCCAAATTGACCCGATTGCCAACCTGAACATGTCCGCCAAGCATGACATTATTGACTAAAACATTGTCATTGCCGACCTTACAATCATGAGCCACATGGGCATTGACCATAAGATAATTATTATGACCGATCACGGTGGCGTCTGATTCTTTGATTGCACGGTGAACGGTGACATTTTCCCGAAAGACGTTGTGGTCGCCGATCCAAACCGTGCCGCAAACACCTTTGACGGCGGTATGTTGCGGTCTGCCGCCAATCACAACTCCCGTACCGATGTGATTGTCTTTGCCAATCACAACACCTTGTTTGATCGTAACATTGGACTCCAACCGGCAACCGTCGCCAATCACAACATCGGATTCAATAACACAAAACGCTCCGATTTCAACATTGGCTCCGATCTTGGCGAGGGAGTTGACAAGAGCTTGGGGATTAATACTCATTGGAAATGGGTGGTAATGGAAGGATGAATCTGCCCCGAAATAGAAACAGAATCGGAATGGAAACAGAAATAAAGGTCTGAATCAAACAAATTCCTCAATACCTTTATTCACTTCAAAAGAACAATAACAATTCTTCTCTTTTTTGAAAAGAGCATTTTCAATAAAAAAGTTCCGGCGGTTTACGGAGAGATTAAGATAGTAGTACCAAGTTCTCTCATTTCCATTGCGTCATTTTTATTCGGGGGAATAATTTACAGGAAGTTAATGGAAGATATGGGAAAAATATTGTCAACAGATTTTACAGATTTATACAGATTCGTTTTTTATTGAAATCTGTTAAATCTGCATAATCTGTTGACAAAACGAATCATCTTACCAATCCCAAAAATCCTGTTCAGGCAATCGGAGTTATTTCTTTTTCTTCTTGGTGCTTTTTTTAACGAACTTGAATTGCGGCGGAAAATAAAAGCCTCCGTCGTTATCATCATCGTCATTCCCGTCGTCGTCGTCATCGTCGTCATCGTCATCGTCTTCATAATCCTCATCATCTTCTGTTGCTCCGGCGAGCATTCTTGAGAGTATTTCTGGAAACGGACTTGATGATTCGATTTCCGGTAATTCCGTTAACAAGTCAATCATTTCGAGAGCGGCTTCGGCGGCTTCGGCACCTTTGTTGCCGGGAGCGGGATTAAGTATTTTATCTTTAACCGATTCAATCATTCCGCTTCGGGCGTTGGCTTGTTCGATGTTGTCGCAGGTCAAAACGCCGAAAATAACCGGTGTACCAAAACGCGACGCAATATCACCAATCGCCATACTCACAGAACGATTAATATGTTGATCGTGTGTTGTTTCCCCTTTAATCACCGCCCCAAGACAAATCACCGCAAGACATTGCGCATCCCTTGCAAAATAAGAAGCAACAAATGGCAACTCGTACGCTCCCGGAACCCAAACAACACGAATGTCCTTGTCAAGAACCCGGTGTTGCCGTAACTTCGCTAATGCCCCGTCAAGTAAGCGTTGTGTAATTGTTTTGTTGAATCTGGCAACGGCTATAGTAATATAACCTTCCGGCGGCGGACAAATTCGACCTTCGAATATCTGCATGATTTTAGGAAATGTTAAAAGTGGGAGTATTGGGTAAAGTTCTTCACAATTTTATAGGCTGGAGCAATAAATGTCAACGATGGATAGTAATTCTGACTCATTTGTAGTATGATAGTGTCTCAATTGAAATTTCAGAGTTCTTCGGAATAAACCGCCGATTTAACGGTGTTCGTGTTGGCGGGAAATGTTCAAGTGAAACAAGTTGATTGTCAAAAACAAAAAGAATCGGATTTGCCGATTGATTTCCACCTCATTTTTTCAGGAGTCTTCCATGAACAAGATCGTTTTGACCGCTGTTGTGTTTTTTCTTTTCGTTTTCAACACGAATGCCCAAGAAAAATATCTGCTTAAAAACCGTTACCCGGAGGGAACGTATGAAATGAAAACCGAAACGGAGATGAATATGTTGGTTAAAATGGGGGAACAAATTGTTCCGAATCAACAGTCTCAAACCCAATATCAACATATTGTTGCCGGTCCGATTAAGCCGGATGGTTCGCAGGAAGTGATCACCGAAATATACCGGATCGCAACCAAGCAAAACGTCAATGGACGGAACATTGAATTTGACAGTGCTGCCGAAAATGCCAAAAATTCACCGTTGAGGATGTTGGGAGTCATGGTTGGGCTTAAAGTAACAATGACCTTCGATCAGGATGGCAAAATAGCCAAAGTCGAAGGTATTGATGAGTTTCTGGAAAAAGTTTCCGCTTCTTTTCCCAAACCGGTTTTTGACATGATGAAAAAGCAGTTGTCCGACAAAGCCATGACCAAAACTTTTGACGCGTTGCGGGATGCCATGCCTTCACAGCCGGTTGCCATCGGAGAAAAATGGAATTCAGAAAGTCAGTCGGAAATTCCCATCATTGGCAAAATCAAAACGGAACTGCAAAATACGCTTAAAGCCATTCAACAAACCGAAGGGAAAGAACTTGCGGAAATTGAATCCCAATCTCAAATCAAATCAGATAAATCACAGGAAATAAATATGGGTGCCGCCCAAATGACCTTCAAAAATGCCGATATTAACAGCGAGAGTACAATACAAATGGAAATCAAAACCGGTCTTGTTGTTTCAAATGTTACCAAAATGAAAATCAACATGGAAGCGGAAATCACGGCAAACAACCAAACAATGAAACAAAATATGTCCGGTGAAGGCAAAACCGCCATTACCGTTACGCGTTCCAAAAAGAGTGAAGAATAGTTGTAACTGTCTATTTTCATTTGCGCGCAAAGACGCAAAGAATCAA
>JAISQH010000236.1 GCA_031274385.1 Planctomycetaceae bacterium
TATTCTTGTCGAACGATTTTAAGTTCGTTGCGGGCAAAGACGCAAGAAAAGACATACAAGAAAAGACATAACCGTTTGTTATAAATATTGTTATGTCTTTTGCAACATCTTCGCGTGCCACAGAGTTGGATTCCTATTCCATTCCTGATCAGACCACTTGACGGCGTCATTGATTTTGATAAAATAGCGAAAATCATTTTTCAATATTGAAGTGATTTTTCAATATTGAAGGGTAGGTAGCTCAGTTGGTAGAGCAACGGACTGAAAATCCGTGTGTCGGCGGTTCAATCCCGCCCCTGCCCAGTGTAAATGGAAAATTCGATAACTTGGGGTCAATTTTCTGCGTTCAACTTCACAAATTGCCGTCCTTCCTTTTCTAATAAGTGAGGGCGGATTTTTTATTTTAAAGACTTTTTCCACAGATTTTTTACCATTCCGCTTGTCGCTGATCCGCTGGCATGGCACAACGCCAATGTTGGTGACCGCATCTCGATGTTGCGGCAGCGAATTCTTTTCGGAATTTTTTCTGGTTTTTTTCCGTTTTTATTGAGGCATTCGGGCGTGATCGCGGGCTTGACTTGTATCAGGAAGGCGAGGTTTCGGTTGAGGATGTCAAGAAATGGATCGAACTGAAAGAAAAGTTCGACATTCCTGCTACAGAATCGGAACCGGCTGAACCAACTCCGCCTGCGGAGCCGTCGAATACGGAGCCGCCGAAGGACGAGGATAAAACCGGTTTGTCGGCAACGATTACCGAACTGAAAAAGACGATCTCCAGCCTTTCGGGTGAGATGACGAAGCTCAAAGCGGCATTCCCTCGCGGCGAAGCAACCGCGTTATCGCACGGGTTCACCGACGAAACGAAAAACGAAACGGAATCGAAAAAGAAAACGGAACGAAAATTAAGTTCTATTGAACGTTACGCGGATAAACTCAAAAAATAATCCGTTCGATTAAAACACAAAAATTATAACAACCATTAAAATTAAAGGAGATTGACTATGCCTATTATTTCTACAGGAATTACGACACTGGATGTGTTGAAGGCGAATGTTTCGGAGGAGTTGCTTGGCATCATTATTGATGTTGTCAAGACGGTTCCTGAAGTTGGATTTTTTCAGGCTTCGCCGATTCGGAAAAACGAGTTCAAATCACTTGCCGTTACACAATTACCAAAGGTCGGGTTTCGGCAGCCGGGTAATTTCTGGCGAAAGCCTCATAGCAATCCCGTTGCCAATTTTCCATTGTCCGAAACTAATTTTCCATTGTCCATTTTCCATTATCAATTTTCAATTTACAAATTGATTTACTACTTTGACAAATTGACCGGAGATGATACAATTTAATATTGACAGGTAACTGCCGACTGATTATTGAAGGATTGAGGATTTTATGAGACCTTATTTGCTTGGAATTGACTGCGGCTCGACGATGGTTAAGGCTGCCGTTTTTGATGAGGAAGGTAAAGAATACGCAACCGCGTCTCGAAAAATCGAACATATTTATCTGTTTCCCGGTTGGACAGAGAATAATATGGACCATCTTTGGGACAATGCCTGCGAAGTGATTCGCGAGGTGATGGATCAATCGAAAATTGATCCGAAACAGATTGCCTCTGTGACGTGCACCGGTCACGGCAACGGGTTGTATCTTGTCGATCACGCGGGGCGTCCTGTTCGTAACGGGATTATTTCTTCCGATTGCCGAGCAAGAAGTTATATTGAGGAATGGACACGCGACAAAATCCCGGAGAAAATCATGCACAAAACAATGCAGAATATCTGGGCTGCCCAACCCAATGCGTTGCTCCGCTGGCTGATTGACCACGAACCGGAAACAATGAAGCAAGTTCGCTATTTGTTTATGGTGAAAGATTTTATACGTTTTCGTTTGACCGGCGAGGCGTTCATGGAGTTGTCGGACATGTCGGGAACAAGTTTGATTAATAACCATACCGCCGATTATGATGACGAAGTTCTTGAGATGTGGGGTCTTGGCGAATGGCGGTCGATTATGCCTCCGCTGAGAAGGTCGGCTGACCTTTGCGGAACCGTCACACCGGAAGCGTCCGCCATAACCGGATTAGCGGAAGGAACTCCGGTTGCGGGCGGAATGTTCGATATTGACGCTTGCGGGCTTGCTGTCGGAATGACCGATGAAACCCGATTCTGCATGGTCGCCGGAACTTGGGGGAATAACCTCTCCATCTCAAAAACGCCCGTTATTGATAAAGAAATGTTTATGACCAGTTGTTATAGCATTGAGGGTTATTACCTGATGCTTGAAGGAAGCGCCATTTCAGCCGGAAATCTCGAATGGTTCGTGTCGCAGTTTTTTCAAAGCGATAACGAACTGCTGAAAATACGAGGCGAAAAAGGAAATATCTACGATTATTGCAGTTTTCTTGTTGAAGAAACCAAACCGGAAGAGACCGGAATTGTGTTTTTACCGTTTTTATACGGCAATCCGATTCATCTTGACGCCAAAGCCTGTTTATTTGGACTTGACGGAAGACATTCCCGTTCGCATGTGATGCGAGCCGTGTTCGAGGGCATTGGATTCGGGCATCGCTGGCATTCCGAACGCTTATTTCGGTTTCGCGGAAGACCGCAGACGATCCGATTAACCGGTGGTGCTGTTAACAGTCCGGTTTGGGCGCAGATGTTCGCTGATATTTTCCAACTGCCCATCGAAATCCCCGCCGGTTCCGAACTCGGTTGCTTCGGAGCCGCCATCTGCGGTGCCGTCGCCGCCGGAATTTACAAAACCTACAACGAAGCGTGCGAGAAAATGGTAACCATTAACAGAAGATTCGACCCCAATCCAGACCTCCAAAATATCTACGAAAAAAAATATCAACGATATTTAATCTTACTCGATACACTCGCACCTGTCTGGAGCAATCTGGCAAATGTCAATGGATAAATGAAAAATTAGTCTCTGGTCGGATCATAACCGAGATTCGCTAACCATGTTGAATAAGCTGTCATCGCGACAAGAATTCCACCCATCAGTAACCAATAGAACAAATATCGAAATGCGTTAAATTCAATTTCAATCCGAAGGAATTTGAAAAGTGTGAACGGCAGAATTGATTCCACAAGCGTTATGCCTTTTCCGAAAAGACGTTCAATCAGCTCCATCCGATCCTGTAAGCGTTTTGCGTCGGAAGTCTCCTGTGACCATTCCGCTTCAACGGCGATTTGTTCCTCGTCTTTTCCGAAATCTTCTTCCATATTTTCTTCTTCCTCCTCTTCCTCTTCTTCTTGAGTTATTGGCGGCTGATCCAATGCGGGAAACTGCGGCTGTTCGTCCGGTCTCAAAACGAGACTCCTTCCATTTTCATCCATCTCGCGGGGAGCTGATTGAATCTGTTGTTGTGGTATTTTCCAAAGATAAGCCGAAACATTGATATACGTCCAAAATGATGCCGCAATAAAAACATAAGTAGTAAAAAATCCAACCAAACCGCCGTAACCTAGAGCAAGAACCTCGTTCTTAATTTTTACCTTGAGCATACAACTTCCGGCAATCAATCCAACCATTTTTGCCGTTCCGACAGCGATGGCAATGGCAATAATCCGAAACGGAACCCAAGCCGTAATGACTCCAATCGGAAAACCAATCAAGAGTACAAACAAAAACGGTGCAATCATCAATCCGATATAACCTGCTGGTCCAAAATCAGAAAGCGACGAAGCGGCTGCCTGTTTTTTCGTTTTACTTGCTGCGAACGGATCGGGTTCGGCAACAACGCTTGGTTCACGGTAAATGGTTTGCCCTTGTTTTTCCAACGCAACAAGCGCATCGAAGTTTCCGAATCCTGTTGCGGGTATTGCAAACGGATCAGGTGCGGGTGTTTGTTCCAGACCGAATGGAGCAAACGGGTCAACAGTATTAGAAACCGCCAATGCCGGTGTTCCGGTTGAAGGAGTTGCGATGACCGGAGTTTTGGGTTTTGCAATTTTCGGTGTTGCTGCGGTTGACGCAACAGAAGGCGTTGCCGGTTTCACCGGTTTCGCCAACCCCTTCGCCGGTAATTGCGACGCCGATTTCGGAACCGCAACCGGTTTTGATGTTGAAACAACAACAGGTTTGACCGGTTCCGGTGTTGTGGCGGCATCCAAAGGTGCAAGTCCCAATTCGTCATTTTTATTTGGTTTTGGAGTTGCTGCCGGTTCTGTTTTTGGAAAAAGCCCTTTGACTTTCGACGCAGCAATCCACTCCGTCATTCCAACACCACGCAACAAATCAGTCGGCACTAATTTGCCTTCGGCAGCCATTTTTTTAATATCCGAACTGGAAACCGGTCCGAACCGAGCCGTTCCCTTCCGATAATACCACTGTTGAGGAGTCATAATGGAAAGGTAAAAATAAAGAGTAACAGAACCCAACCAAAAAACTGTTTTTCCATTTTAAACAGTTCCCTTTATGTTTCAACTCCTCTCCAAATAATTCCCTAATGATTTCATTTTTTGTTGGAAACGATTTTAGTAGTCAGTAGCCAGTAGCCAGTAGTCAGTTGTTAGTTATACTCTACCCTGTCATAAAATGTTGCCCTTTGCCAGCAGAACTTAATATATTGTGGCAGGGTAGAGTATAGCAACTGTAACTCCCAAACCGTTCCCTTATTTTCCCTTATGAAAAGGGAATAAGGGAAAATAAGGGGGTGAGGTCGGGACGCATTTGTGTCGGGTGAAGTTGTCTTTGTGTGAGGTGAAGTTGTATTTGTGTGAAGTGAAGTTGTCTTTGTGTGAGGTGAAGTTGCATTTGTGTGAGGTGAAGTTGTATTTGTGTGAAGTGAAGTTGTCTTTGTGTGAGGTGAAGTTGTATTTGTGTGAAGTGAAGTTGCATTTGTGTGAGATGAAGTTGTGTTTGTGTGAGATGAAGTTGTGTTTGTGTGAGATGAAGTTGTGTTTGTGTGAGGTGAAGTAGTGTTTGTGTGAGATGAAGTTGTATTTGTGTGAGATGAAGTTGTATTTGTGCGGGGTGAAGTTACATTTCCGGCTACTCGACCTTTTCTCTAACATCCTACAAACGCCCCGAAGGGGCAAAATATCCTAGCGTCGGGCAACGCCCGACGACACGATGCGTCAACATGTTTCGGGGCAACGCCCCAATCATCAATATCGTTGCGGCGTTGCCGCGAATGGATTCAGATGAATCGGCGACATCGGGCGTTGCCCTCGTTATACCATCCATCTTTTAACATACATTTTTTCAATAGTCGCGTAGCGACGGCATCATGCATAACCGGTGATGGAGCGCAGCGCAATCACCGGACGCCGTCCCCTCCCCAACGACAAAGTCGCGTAGCGACGACATTATCGAGTCCCATCTTCGTCTCATTCCCTAAACTCTGCT
>JAISQH010000035.1 GCA_031274385.1 Planctomycetaceae bacterium
GCAAAGACGCAAAGAAATTCAAGGTTGGTTTTAACTTGTTCTGTTTTTGACGGTGTTCATTATTATTTTACTCAAGGAAGATTTTTATAACTTCATGTTTTAAAAAAGATACAAATCAATTTGTTCCGTTTTTTTCGTGAAAGTTCGTTTTTTTCGTGGTAGAATCCTCGTTTTTCATTTTTAAAAATCCTCTAAGATGAAAAAACGCCGCAATGAAATTGATAACCGGATATGATAAAGAGGCTCGTTTGATTCTTTGCGTCTTTGCGCGCAATCTTGAAAAACAAAATAGACAAGTACACCGCACGACCTTGCACTCTTCTGCGGTTTTGTGTAGAATAGGCGGCACCTGATGGCAAAAACTTTTAATAAAAAACGTTTTATCCGTGACAATGAATCACGGTTTGTTAAAATGACCGTTTGCTAAACCTGATTTTACTGGAAAAATATGAACACGAAAGTATTGTACTCTGTTTTTAAGCGTAATTTTGTTGGTTATCTCTCGAACCCGACCGGTTACGTTTTCATTTGTGTCTTTGTGTTATTGAGTTCGATTGCGGCGTTTTTGCCGGACGAATTTTTTAACGCCAATCTTGCCAATCTTGACCAACTCAATCTTTGGTTTCCTCTGATCATGTTGGTTTTTGTGCCCGCCATCACGATGGGCATCTGGGCGGACGAACGCCGGCAAGGTACCGATGAACTCCTGCTCACGATTCCGGCAAGCGATTCTGATATTGTTCTCGGTAAATTCAAAGCGGCAGTTTGTATCTACACGGTTTCGCTCGTCTTTTCGCTCGTCTGCAATTTACTGATTCTCAAATATCTCGGTATGCCGGACACGGGGCTGTTCTTTTGTACGTATATCGGATATTGGCTTGTCGGGGTTTCCATGATTTCAATCGGTATGGTCGCGTCGTTTTTGACCGGCAACCTGACTGTTGCCTATATTCTCGGTGCGGTTTTCTGTGCGCCGCTTATCGCGTTGCAATGGATTGACGCTTCACCGATTCCGGCTGATGTTGCCCAACTTTTGAAAAGTTTTAGCGTCGCTTCGCAATTTGAACTGTTCGGACGCGGAATTATTAACTTCTCCAGTTTTCTCTATTTTGCGATGGTGACTTCGACGATGGTTTATTTGAGCATGGTTTTGATCGGTCGCCGACATTGGACGGCTCACCGGAAATTAGTCGGAACGTTTCATTTCTCCGTTCGAACCGCTTGTCTTCTCGCAATCGGTTTGAGTCTTTGTTTTCTTTTCCGTCATCATGATTGGCGAGGCGACCTGACGGAAGAGAAATTGAGTACGCTTTCACCGGAAACCGTCAAGTTGCTTCGCGGTCTTGAGCCGGAGTATCCTGTGGTGATTGAGGCGTTTCTGAGTCCCGACGTGCCGGAGTCGCATGTTCAAACCCGACTCGATATTATTTCCATTCTCGATGAAATCCAATCGAAATGCGGTAAAAATGTTTCTGTTCGGATTCATAATATCCGCCCGAATACCGAGCAAGCCCTGATTGCCAATCAGCGTTACGAGATTAAACCGCAGGAAGTGTCGTTCGCCGCACGCGGTAAACGCGAACTCAAAAGCATTTTTCTCGGCGCGGCATTTCGTTCCGGTTTGAACTCGCTGACGTTGCCGTTTATTGATCGCGGTCTTTCCGTCGAATATGAATTGGTTCACGCTCTTTACGGTGTGACCACGCCGCAAAAAAAACGAGTCGGGATTCTCAAAACGGATGCTCCGCTTTTTGGCCGGCTTGATATGCAAACGTTTTCAATGTCCTCTCAATGGCAAATTATTGACGAATTGCAACGTCAATACACGGTTATTGAGGTTGATCCTGCGGAACCGATTCATGATAAGTTCGATGCGCTGATCGCGGTGCAACCTTCGGCGTTGGGTCCGGCGGAGATTGACAATTTTATTGACGCCGTCAAACGCGGTCAACCGACGGTGATTTTTGAAGACCCGTTGCCGGTTTATGTGCGAAGTGTTGCCGGAACTGCCGAACCCCGCCAACCGCCATCTCAAATGATGATGATGATGGGGCGGCAAAGTCCGAAAGGCGATATTAGCCCGCTCTGGACGCTTCTGGGGGCAACCATCGATGGAACCCAAGCGGTTTGGCAGGAATATTCGCCGATCCGAAAACTGGCACAAATTCCCAAAGGTTTTGTTTTTCTGGATCGAAGTTTGGAAAACGAACGAAATATTCTGCCGTTCAATACATCGGATTCGGTTTCGGCGTCGTTGCAATATATAATGTTGCCGTTTCCGGGACATATTACCGCGTTGCCTTCGCAAGAGGGAAAATCGCTGACGGTAACGCCGTTGCTTCAAACGTTTCAGCAACCGGCGGGAATTGTTCAGACGCGGGCGGTGATGCAGGGGCTTGGCAATGGAACATGGGAGCGGTCGTGTATTGCGGAAGATCGCCCGGAGGAATTGGCGGTTCGGATTCGGGGCGAGTTGCCGCCGCCGCCCGCTCAGGAATTGAAAGAAGGCGAAACGCCGGTCAAACCGGAACCCATCAAAATTGACGTTTTGCTCGTAGCAGACATTGACATGCTTTCTGATGCGCTTTTCAATTTACGGCGAATGGGCAACGAACCGGGTGCCGGAATCAACCTGAATTTCGACAACGTAACCTTTGTCCTAAACGCAATTGACAGTATTGCCGGTGATGACCGGTTCCTCGCGGTTCGCAACCGGAGACCGAAACACCGAACGCTTTCCAAATTCGATGAAAATACGGACGATATTCGCAAAGCCACCAATGATAAACGTGAT
>JAISQH010000290.1 GCA_031274385.1 Planctomycetaceae bacterium
AATTAAAAATAAACACGCTCAAAAACAGTGCCAGTTAAAACCAACCTTGATCTTCTTTGCGTCTTTGCGCGCAATCTTGAAAAACAAAATAGACAGGTACCTAAAATCGTTCCCCACAAAATCCGAAACAATCAGAAAAAATAATTTGTTTTTTTCTTATCCGATCATTGTAATTCGTTCAAATTGGCAATAAAATGAGTTTTCAAATTTTTCCTTTATTTTTACAGGAAGAAAGGAAGAGAGATGTTAAACTCGTTTCATTATTTTTGTTATTGTCAACAGATTTTACAGATTCGTTTTTGATGAAAATCTGTTAAATCTGCATAATCTGTTGACAAAACGACCCCCCCATTACACTCTTTTTTAAGTTTGGGAACAAGTTTATTAAACACAGGATCGAAACCTTCTTTAACTTCTTTCTTCCTGTAAAAAATAAAAGAGACCGTTCCAATTTACGGAATTGACAAGGATGATTTTGGAGAAGAATCTCCTGTTAATTTCGTTTCAAAAATATCCAGTACAAATATTTCACCGTTTTCAAAAATTTCCTGTTACTCAATTCATTACATGTTTTATAAACGTTTTTTATTTCGTTTTCGTTTTCCTTGCAAACACATTCTCAAAGCGTGGACAGGGAAAGGTTGCGATCTGGACGAAACTTACCGGCTTCCGAATTTGGCGGAGTTGGAAACCGATTCCAGCCGGGAAAATTTCAGAACAGAAAATACCACGCCGCCGTTTGAATTACGGGTCGGTTGGAACAACAGCGGCTTTGCTTTTTCGCTTCTCGTCTTCAACAAAAAACAACGCCCTTGGTGCCGCGCTATCCACCCGGAAGAAAGTGACGGAATTCAGATTTGCCTTGATACGAGAGATGTTAAGGATATTCACCGGGCAACACGGTTTTGCCATCGTCTTATCTTTCTTCCGACAGGAAACGGACATTCGCAAACCGCCCCCGGTGTTTTTTGGCTGCCAATCCACCGGGCAAAAGATCATCCAAACCCAATTGATCTCGAAAAGATAAAATTACATAACTCAATCGGAGTAAACGGTTACCGGTTGGATGTCTGGATTCCGTCCGAAGTTCTGACCGGTTACGATCCCAAAGAACATCCCAATCTCGGTTTTCATTTCGCTCTTATTGACCGGGAACTCGGTAACAGGTTTTTTCTCATCGAACCACCGTTTCCTCACGATCAAGACCCAAGTCTTTGGGCAACCTTAGAATTAAATTCTGAAAAGAACTTCTGAAAATTCGGAAATGAATGAAATTGAAGGGAATTTCTAAAAACTTCACTCCTCACAAATTTCGCATTGAAAAACAAGGGACTTGCGAGCAATTTTAGGTAAAATAATGAGTTTTTAGAAGTTCCCTGAACTAAAATAATATGTTGCCAGCAAAAACGACAAGATCGTAAAGTCAATAATCAAAAGCGTTTTTGTTTTTTCTTCACGCCGTTTGCGGCTTTGTACGTAACGAAAATCTTACAAGAAAATGCGCAATTTGCGCTGAATGGCTAAAATACAAAAACAAACAAATCGATTTAATCCAAATTTTATCAATAAATTTTTATTTATTTTCGATTTATCACTAGACAGTTGCCAAAAGTAAGATAGAATAGCAAAGGATGTGGGAAAAATACCCGAAATTGAGGGAGGTAAAAATGAAACCGGAAAATCAGCAAGAGCAGAAAGTCGAAGTGTCCCGCAGGTCATTCATCAAAATGGCTGGAGCAGGGTTGGTTGTGAGTACAACCGGTTGCAGCGGTGAACCTTCCGGCGGCGAAGGTTGGATGCCAAGCCAGTACGAAGGAGGCGGGAATTTTCCGCCGCAAGTACGCGGTCGCGTACCAATTGATCCGAAAAATCTGTCAATCACTCGTGATGACCGTAAATGTATCTTGTGCGGTCAATGTGCAGAGGCTTGTTCCAAAGTGGAAACAGTTCTCTACAACTACGAACTTCCACTGATAGACGATATTCCTTGTATCGGTTGCGGACAATGCACTTTGTGGTGTCCAACCGGCGCAATTACGGAAACCGATGGTCTTTCCGCACTGTTGAAGGCATTGGAAGACCCGAATCTTCATGTGGTGGCGCAAACTGCGCCGTCCACCAGAGTGGCGTTGGGCGAAGAATTCGGTCTGCCAGCGGGAACCAATGTCGAAGGACGCCAAGTCGCGGCTCTCAAAGCATTAGGGTTCGACACGGTTTTGGATACCAACTTTTCCGCTGACCTCACCATCATGGAGGAAGCAACCGAATTAGTACAACGAATTACAGGCAAATTGAACGCGCCGATTCCGCAGTTCACGTCCTGTTGTCCGGGTTGGGTACGATATTGCGAATATTTTTACCCCAATTTGTTACCTAATTTGTCTTCGGCAAAATCGCCCATGTCCATGTTGGGAGCCATGATTAAAACGTATTATGCCGAAAAACGAAATATTGATCCGAAAAAAATCTTTTCTGTTTCGATTATGCCGTGTACCGCGAAAAAATTCGAAGCGGGACGACCGGAGATGAATCATTCCGGTTTGAAACACGGCGATCCCAGCATCAGAGATACCGATTTAGTGATCACCACACGCGAACTGGCTAGGTTGATCAAATTAAAAGGACTTGACCTGTTGAAACTTGAGCCTATCGGTTACGATAATCTTTTGAGTGAATATTCCGGTGCGGGTGCCATTTTCGGCGTGACCGGCGGAGTCATGGAGGCGGCGGTGCGTACGGCTTACTCTCAGATTTCCGGCGAAAAACCTCCGGCTCTTTTGTTTCACCTTCAACCGGTTCGCGGTCTTGCGGGCATGAAGGAGGCGGCATTGGAAATTCCCGGTGTGGGTGAAGTACGGGTGGCGGTTGTTGCCGGTATGGGAAACACCCACAAAGTGCTGGAACGAGTCCAAAACGGTACAGGAAACTGGCATTTTATTGAATTTATGGCTTGTCCGGGCGGTTGTATCAGCGGCGGCGGTCAACCAAGAACAGCATTACCGCCTTCAGATGAAGTGCGTTCCGCCCGTATCGGGGCACTTTACAGTGTGGATGAACGTGCCGCCGTACGGCTTTGTCACGAAAACCCGGAAATTAAAACCGTGTACAAAGATTATCTCGGAGAACCAAACGGACATCTCGCTCACGAACTTTTACACACTCATTATGAAGACCACAGTATGCACTTGACACGAAAAAAGAAGGAACCATCATCGGAATCAATGTGAGGTATTTTATTTATGGAAGCACTAAGAACGATTGTCAACTCGGAACGGCTTGCTGCGATTGTCGATCTTCCGGTCGAATTACAGAATCGTGATGTCGAAATCATCGTTTTTCCGGCAATGAAACCGGAACCGCCACTGCCGGAGCCATCGAAGCCGGAGCCGGAAAAATCGTCGCCGGAATTTGTCGGAATCACACAGGAACAGAGAGAACAATTTCGGCAACACCGGGAAAATTTGGTTACGGAATTTCAAAAGAATTGCAAACCCAAAATGACCCATGAAGAATTTCTCGAATTTTTGGAACAAGGTCCTGTTGCTGATGAAGAAACAATAAGAATGCAAGATGAAGTCAGAATGGAGATGAGTCAATGGAAAATAAAATGGTAATTGATTCGTGCATTTTTATTGATTATTTTCGAACACGGAATAAGACGGGTTGCTTATTGAAACGTTTGTTGAGAAACAATCCCAAAGTATTTGTTTCGGCTATTGCAAAATATGAGGTACTTTGTGGTTCAAAGTATGCGGATTTACTTTTTTGGCAAGAAACATTTAAGATGTTTTTGGTTTTACCTGTTGATGATACGACTATCGAAATGGCTCATCAGATTCATCGTCAACTGAAACGAGATCGTTGTTTGCTTGACATTGCGGACATTTTGATTGCGGCAACAGCGATTGTCAATGATTTGCCGTTAGCAACAATAAATCGGAAACATTTTGAACGAATTAACGGACTTCGGCTTGTTGATTTGTCCGACATTCATCCGAAACCGCAGTTTTAAGAAAGCGGTTTTGAGAAATATATTTTGAGGAGGTTATCATGGCAAAAGGTGTATTAGTTAATTTGACGAAGTGTATTGGCTGCGGTAGTTGTACGGTTGCGTGCAAGATGTACAACGGCAATCAATGGATCAACGACAGAGCCGCCACTGACGGCGAGCGAGCCGAATTAGCGGACGAAAACTGGACGGTGATACAAAAATTCCGTGTACCGCGAACGCCGAATACCGAAAACGCCGGCAACAGCGAAAATGCTACAAAAAAATCAGACGAATCAAACGGCACGGATCAGGAGATTTGGCGGTTTGTGAAACGTCAATGTATGCACTGTAAAGAGCCGGGTTGTGTGTCATCCTGTTTTGCTAAAGCGTTTCAAAAAACGGAAGCGGGACCGGTGGTTTATTATCCCGATAATTGTGTTGGCTGCCGTTATTGCATGTTGGCTTGCCCGTTTAAGGTTCCGAAATTTGAATGGAACAAGACGATTCCTGTTATCACAAAGTGCGTGATGTGCGGCAACCGAGTGGCGAATGGTCTACCTCCGGCGTGTGTCTCGGTGTGTCCGACGAATGTGATGAAATTCGGAGACTATGACGAGTTGTTGGCGGAAGCAAAAGAGATGATTCGTCAGGACGCTCGATTTGTGCAACACATTTACGGTGAAGAAGAAGCGGGGGGAACTTCCTGGATTTATATTTCCGATACACCGTTTGAGCAACTTGGTTTCAAGATGAATGTTCCCAAAAAGCCGATTCCTTCGTACACATCTTCCTACATGCACTCAACTCCGGTTGTCGGTGCTGTATGGGGATTGATTTTAACGGGTCTTTATTTCTTTACGAAACGAAAAGAACAAGTTAAAGCCGCCGAAAAGAACGATTCCATTGAAACAGAAAACAGTTAAAATCGGAACGGTTTATTTTAATTTTGTACGAGAAACGCAAACACGATTAAAAACAGAACGATTTTATTGTTGCAACGTTTTCCTGAATACTGCCGGGATTCCTTTAAGTTACCAACCCAATCAATTTACAATGGATTTCAATATTGAATTTAATAAATGGTTTATCCGTATTTCGTATGATCATTGGTCATTCCGTATTACGCCGATACGGGCGTTCCTGATTTTGTTATCGGTGGTGACTGCGTTTCTGATGTTGTACCGTTTTGCATTCGGGCTGCAATCTGTTTCCAATCTCAACGATCATTGGCCTTGGGGTCTTTGGAAGGGTTGGGCGGTATTTGCCGGTGCGGCGATGGCGGGCGGCGGATATGGTACAACGTTTTTGGTTCACATATTGCATATTAAACAGTTGAAACCAATTGTGCGGCGAACTTTACTTATTTCGCTTCTCGGTTACACGTTTCTTCTTGTGGGTCTTTTTATTGAAATCGGACGTTGGTTTAATTTTTGGCGTCCCTTTGTTTCATGGGGGCACGAATCCGCGTTGTTTGAAGTGTTTTGGTGTGTTTCTCTGTACACAATTATTCAGGTTCTGGAATTATGCGAAGTGGTTACCGAAAAGGTTTTTCGCGGATTCCACTGGATTTTAGTACGATATTTTCCGATTCTGGCAATTATCGGAGTTATGCTTCCCACGTTACACCAATCATCGCTTGGGGCGATTTATCTGATGATGGACGGCAGATTGCATCCGCTCTGGTGGAGTCCTATTATTTTTCTGTTTTTTCTTTTATCGTCACTTTTTGTAGGACCGGCGATGTTGGTTATGGAGTCGGTGTTGGTTGGTTACGCATTCGGACACAAAACTCCGATCAGTATTCTGAAAACGCTTGCACGGATCGGCGGCGGAATCATGATTTTTTATTTGGTTCTGAAAATAGGCGATCTTGCGATTCACAACGAGTTGGGACTGCTTTTGGAATGTAGTTTTGAGAATGCGGCTTTTATTACGGAACTTTTAGTCGGTGTGATCATACCGATTGCAATTGTTTTTTCTCCGCTTGTGAACAGACGCGGCTGGATTATTGTTTACGGTTTTCTTACCAGTTTTGGCGTATTTTTCAACCGAATGAACGTGGTAATTACCGGTATGGCTCGTGATGCTGGCGTGATTTATTATCCGACATTGTTCGAAGTGGTTATCAGTTTCGGGCTTGTTTCAACCGTTGTGCTGATTTATTTGTTCTTGTGCGAAAATTTTAATATACTGAATTGCGAATAGCGGCATTATGTAACTGTCTATTTTGTTTTTCAAGAGTGCGAGCAACGATGCCAAAACAACTCCGTAAAAAGTTATATAAGGAAACTTCTAAAAACCTCGTTCCTCAAAAATTTCGCATTGAAAAATAAAGGACTTGCAAATAATTTTTAGGTAAAATGTTAGGTTTTTAGAAGTTCCCATAAAAAACTCCGTAGGAGTTGACTTTGGATAACCCCGTGCAAGCGGAGCGCAGCACGGGGAAAGTACAAAAAATCAAAACGAACTCTGAAAGAGTTCAATAAAAGTGATTAGTCATGGTATACTCATTTCACTTGAATTTTCGGTTTTATTTTTCCTTTATGGAGGTAAGCGACCTCTCTCCGAGCCATTTTGATAAATAGCGTCGGCGTACTCGCCGACTTGAATAACGAAACGCGATGTTTTCCGGTAAACCAAAGTCGGCGAGTACGCCGACGCAACCTCTCGGAGAGAGGTTGCCTACCATTCCTAAAATAATCTCAAAAAACGGAATGGAAAAAAAAGAAAACCGAAAACTAAAGCGGAATGAATATAACCGTTCATGAACTCTTTTTTGAAAAGAGATTGCCAATTCGGAGATTGTTAATATCCGTCTTTTTCGTTTTTGATTCCTGTTTCGCCGCAAATGGTTGGTGTGCTGGAGCCGTTGACGCCGAGACGGTCAACTCCCATATCAACAAACATTTGAGCTCGGGCGTTGTCACGAATCCCGCCGGAAGGTTTGACTTTGATACGCCCCGCAGCGGTCTTCAACATACAATCAACAACTTCTTCTTTGGCACCTTCGCCATTGAAACCGGTTGAGGTTTTCACAAAATCGGCTCTGGCTTCGATACAGATTTCGGTTGCTTTTGTTATTTCTTCAAGAGTGAGTTGGCTTGTTTCGAGAATGACTTTAACCGCGACATGGGTGAAATTGTGTTTCTGAAAATTGTGATGGGCGACATTGACGACTGCCGCGATTTCGTCCCGAACTTCGTCCCAAAGCCCACTGCGAATCCAACCGTAATTGGCAACCATATCGATTTCAGAAACCCCCTTCTTACAATAGAGTTTGGCTTCGGCAATTTTTGATTCGGTGCAGGCGGTTCCGTGCGGGAAGCCAAGAACACAGGAAACGCCCGTCTCCGTACCACGACACAACTCAACAGCAAGACTAATATCGCAAGGACGAACACAAACAGTTTTTACTTTATACCTGATTCCCGAAAGAATCCATTCAATTGCTTCCTGACGGGTCATTTGGGGAATCAGAATCGCGTGGTCAAGGTAACGATTAATCATGTTTTTGTGGGGGGTCAGTGATGAATTTTGGAGCAAAACATTAAAATTGTCTAAAATTTCGGAATCCAATAAAAAGTTTTAGCCTTTTTAATGGACTCAAAGATGGTTCCAATGTATCGTTTTTGATAAAAATTTCAAGTAGAACGGGTTCATTTAGAATTTTTCCTCGTGTTCATTGGGCGGAATTTCTGGGTTATACAGTCGGCAGTCATAAAGATCATTTTTTTGTGAATTATTTTTGTAAAGGTATTATTAACATCCCGTAGTTCGCAAAACTTTTAATAATGTGTTCGGTTTGTACGATGAATTAAAACAACTCC
>JAISQH010000306.1 GCA_031274385.1 Planctomycetaceae bacterium
GTTAGAGAGTATACTCTCCGAGTTAGAGAGCATGCTCTCCGGGTTAGAGAGTGTGCTCTCCGGGTCAGAGAGCATGCTCTCCGGGTTAGAGAGTATGCTCTCCGAGTTAGAGAGTATGCTCTCCGGGTTAGAGAGCATGTTCTCCGAGTTAGAGAGTATGCTCTTCGAGTTAGAGAATATGCTCTCCGGGTAAGAGAGAGTTCCACTTGACTCAGGGAGAATTATAATATGGGCAAAAAAAATAATAAATAGGGCAAAAAGAGTTATAAATTGATAATTGGCAATTGACAATCGAAAATAGAGGAGGGATAATAGAAAATTGACAATGGAAAATACAATCCCGATGGAGTTAATACCGTTTCATAACAATCCCATAGTCAATTTTCCATTGTTAATTTTCAATTATCCATAGTTATGCAAACGAATCGCGTTTTTGTGTTGGGCAAAGTTCACCGGGCTGAATTTATTCCGGTTTATAACCGTATCATTGAAATGATTCCCGAAGCGATTTCTGAAAAGATTCCCGAAATGGCTTCGGAACATTTAGGCTCATTCCTTTTTCAATCTTATTCGGGTGAATTTTCTCAGTCGGTGGTGAATCGTTTAATTGCTGCGGAGCCATTGGCACCGATCTTGCTGTTTCTTGGTTCTGCCTCAGAGGGTGAATCGCGAACCGGTCATCCGCTTTTTGGTTGTTTTCGGTTCTATGTTCATCAGTGGAATGAATATTACCAACATCAATTGTCACTTCATTGGAACGGCAAACCTTCCTTTTTCTCGCTTCCCCGAACTTTGGAAAACGACGAGATTGCTCTTTTCCACGCCGCCGTACCTTTCCCGAACCGTTTCAACTCCGTTTCACAAAACCGGAATTGTCTCATCGTTTCGCACTGGGGAACGCTTGGCAACGATTCAGCGATGAACCAATTCCTTGCTGATTTTTACCGCCATTGGGGGTTCAACATCGGTTCGTTGAACCACAAAATTTCCCAATCTTTTAACGGAATTATTGTAGCCGACGCGGATGATTCGCCTTTTCCGAAGATTTTGGAATCGGTTCAAAGATTACGTCATGATTTTGCCGATGCCAAGATTACCGTTTGTATCAATTCTCCGAGAATAAACGAGAAAATCGACCTGCAAAACGCCGGAGTGAACGAAATCATTTCAAAGCCGGTTTTTTGGTAAAATTGGTAAGATATGGCGCAGAACAATATCCGTAAAGCGGCAGTCTTTCTTATTAGTATTCCGAAAGATCAAGCCAAAGAAATTCTCAGCCGACTTGATCCGAAGCAAGTTGAAGTCGTGATGACGGAAATCTCACGCATCGGACTGGTGACACCGGAAGAGCAGGAAAATGTGATTCGTGAATTTTCAAAAGCAAATCCGGCAAAGCTTGTTGGCAGTGTTGGTGGTTTCGGGATTGCGCAGGAACTGGCGGAAGCCGCACTGGGTGCCGATGGAACCGCGATTATTGACGGTGTTCGAAGTTCGCTTGAAGCCATTCCGTTTGGTTTTCTCCAAAAGGTTGACAGTGAAAACCTGCTCACTTTTATTGTTGATGAACATCCGCAGACGATTGCTTTGATTGTTTCGCATGTTCGTCCGGCTCAGGCTGCTGAGATTATTAACGGTTTGCCGCCGGAACGGCAACTCGCGGTGATTCGGCGTATCGCCACCATGCAGCAGACCAGTCCTGAAATCATCAAAGAAGTGGAAAAAGGTCTTGAGAATCGAATGTCCAGTGTGATGAGTCAAAAACTGGAGAGTGCCGGTGGTGTCGGCAGTGTTGCGGAAATCCTCAACGTGATTGACCGGTCAACCGGACGCAATATCATGGAGAATCTTGCTCAGGATGATCCTGATCTTGTTGATGAAATCCGGCGGCTCATGTTTGTGTTTGAAGACATTTTGAAACTTGCCGATCAAGATATTCAACAGGTTCTCAAACATGTCGAAAGTTCACAGTGGGCGTTGGCGCTCAAGGGAGCCAGCGATGAACTCAAGGAAAAAATCTTTCGCAATATGTCCAAACGGGCAGGAAAAATGCTTCAGGAAGAGATGGAATATCTTGGACCGCAACGTTCGTCTGATGTCGAACGCCTTCAGCAGGAAATTGTCGATATTGTTCGGAAACTGGAAGATTCCGGCGAAGTAACCGTTCACTCAGGAAAAGGCGGAGAAGAACGGTTCATTCAGTAATAGGAAACCGCGAAAAGCCTCTTGCCAATGCCGCTTTTCGGAAAAAGGTTATCGACAAGAATGTGATTTGACGTTGCAGATTTGCGAGAAACGAGTACAAAATAAAGCGTTGACTCCGTTCCGATGTTTTTGTAATCGAATGAAGTAATTAAGTAATTAAGTAAGAAGTTCGTTGCCGGATCGAATATGTTTTGAAGCAACAAAAAAAACGGAGGAGCGAGGAAACGTTATGAACGCTTGGGCAGGAACGGGGGTACAATTTTGGATCGGAATACAATATCCAACGTGTTCACCATAAAATCAATGGGGAATGACTCAAATCGGAACAAAAAAACCGGCTTGTTGGAGAAAAAACAAGACCGGTCAATTTTTAAAACACAAATCCTTAACACAAACGCGTTTTTAGAATGATTGGGTTTCGCCACCGTCGATAGAACCTAACGCCCCCCAAACACCAAAATCGCTCTTACCGGATTCTTTTTCTGCCGGAGTTGTAACACCGTTGGTCGTATTGTTGATTGTGTCCGAAACAAATCGAACTGAACCATCAATCAAACCGCAAACAACACCACCCGAATGATTGCTCGACGGAGCCCAAACACCGTAATTGTCGGCACCATCATTGTTGTTGGCAACACAAGTTGGACCATTTGGCGGATTGATTGTGTTAAAAAAAGCATGAAACAAACGGGCATCAGCAAAACGTTGTGTTCGGTTGAAACTGGTTGTTGTTGCTGTCGAAACGTAAAATCGTTTGTCGCCCGGTTCGAGAACATTGGAACCGCATTCGGTTAAAGGCGAGGTTTTGATGTTTCCCGCCGTCGTAGCAACAACAACTCGTCCTTTTACTTCATTGGGAGAATCGGCAGCGGCAATTGCTTCAGAAAAGGCGATAGTATTGCTCGTTCCGTCCACAATGGATTTCATACTGTTCCAACGGTCAAATCGAGTGAAAAGTCCTCGTCCGCGATTGCTGTTGATTCGGCGGTCAGCGCAATCACCTTGTGATTTGCAATAACTTGATCGGGCATCGGCGGTCGTGCTGATAATTCGAACAGTAATATCCGACGGACAGGTTAGATGCGAAATATTACCGGAAAGCGGATAACCAGCTCTCCTCCATGGACCGTTGCTACACGCCCAAGGTTTTGGTTGATCACCGGTTGCTTCGGCGGCAGTCAAGGAGATAGCATAAATCGCATCAAATCGGCTACTCTGTTCGATGTAGGAGAAAAGTTGGATGAGACCACTATAAGGCCATCCAAAATCTTGTACCCCGCCTGCCTGTAATTTCCAAACGATCCGGTTTCCTCCTGCCGGAAAAGCCCCTTGGGTATCGTGATAGTTGTGTAACGCAAGGGAAAGTTGTTTGACGTTATTCGTACACATACTTCGCCTTGCCGCTTCTCGTGCTGCCTGAACTGCCGGTAAAAGAAGAGCGATCAAGACCCCAATGATCGCAATCACCACCAAAAGTTCAACAAGCGTAAATGCCTGCATTTCACGAGTGTAAAAATCTGATTTTCGTTGCATTTTATGTTCCTTTTTAAAAAGTGAGTAAACGAATGTGAAAAAAAATTAACATGTTACGGCGTTGCCGATTCACCACCATCAACAGTTCCCAATGCTCCCCAAACACCGAAATCGCTGGCACCGGAAGTTTTTTGAGCGGGGGTGACGATGCCGGAAGTTTTATTACTAATTGTTTCAGAAATGAAGCGGACGGAACCATCGCACATGCCGGCATTGACTCCGCCGGAATGTACGCTTGACGCCGTATAAACCCCATAAATTGTATCACCATCGCCATTTGTCGAAAAACAAGATGGTCCATTTGGTGAATTGACCGTATTAAAAAATCCATGAAAACAGCGGGCATCAAATGGTTGTCCCCCTCGATCATAATTACAGGTATTTGCCTTGTAAACTCTTTTGTCAGCAGTACTTGTAACATTTGAAACGGAACAAACTGTTAGTGGGTCGGTGGTGAGACTCGCTGTTACTGTCGCATCGAAATACAAACGCCCTTTGACTGTATTGCCTCCGCGACCAGCGACGGCTTCGGAAAATGCAATGGTATTACTTGTTCCGTCTGTAACCGAAGCCATGCTTTGCCAATTTCGGTGCCCAAACATTCCTCGCCGGTTTAAGATATTAGCCGACGATTCAGTGGTTGCTCGTCCCGGATCATCCCGACCAATAGCATCGCCGAGGCACATGACATACGATGTTTTTGTACCTTCGGTTCTTCCAATATCGTTCGTATTGTCAGAAGGGCAGGTCAAAGCCGTATTTTGACCACGAATCGGATAAGGGAGATCAGCGGCTGTACTATTGGAAGCACCTCCATTTAGCATCGCATCTCTCCATGCAAATGGTTCACTTCCAGAGTAAACAATTGTTGCGTGAATAGCATCGTATCGGGCAGTTTGTTCCACGTAAGGCAGCAGTTGGATAAAACCGCTGTACATCCACATGTGGGTGGCTGTACCCGTCCAACGTATTCCTGTACTGGTATTCAAGGAAATCCACCCGGAACCAGCAACGAAGGAATCGTACTTGTCGTGGTAGTTGTGCAACGAAAGAGAGAGTTGCTTGAGATTATTCGTACACTGCATCCG
>JAISQH010000339.1 GCA_031274385.1 Planctomycetaceae bacterium
TATTAAAAACAAAATAGACTGTTACCAAAAATCATTCCCCCACAAAAAACGAAATAATTAGAAATTATCAGAAATAATCAATTCAAAATTTCCTCATTAGTGACCTGACTTGTCATTTGTTTATGACTTTGTATAATCAATGGACGTTTTATGTGAAATCGACGCAGTTTGTCGGCATTTTCATTAACCTTAATTTCAGGCGGTAAAATAATGTATCCCAACAACCAAACTACGAATTCAAAGGCTGTTTCTCACACTTCCGGGCGGCTCGCCGGAATCACACCGCAAGGACTCTATGATAAATGTATGGCTCTTGCCAGTAATCTTTGGTGGAGCTGGCACCCTGAAGTCATCAATCTGTTTCGATCACTTGATCCGATTCGTTGGCGCCAACTCGGTCATAACCCAATCGCTTTGCTTCGGGAATTTACACCGGAACGCCTCGAAATTCGAGCCGCTGAATTGGTTCTTTATACGAGAATCGATCAAGCATACCGCCGAATGACAGAATACATGAACAAGCAAACTCCATGGGCAAGACGTAATGTCGGTGTTCTTGGTTCGCAACCGGTTGCTTATTTTTCGCTTGAATTTGGTGTTCACGAATCGGTTCCGATTTATTCCGGCGGTCTTGGCGTTTTGTCCGGTGATCATATTAAAAGTGCCAGCGGTCTCGGTGTGCCGCTTATTGCGGTTGGTCTTTTTTACAATCAGGGCTATTTCAAACAACATCTTGATACGGCAGGTTGGCAGCAGGAAGAATATCTTGACACAATGGTTGAGTACCTGCCTTTGGAACCGGCAACCGATCCCAAAGGATCGAAAATTACCGTCTCCATCCAAACCCGTACCGGAACCATTTACGCCAAAGTCCGGCAAATGAATGTCGGTCGCGTCCGATTATTGCTTCTTGATACGGATCTTGAAGAAAACCAACCGGAAGACCGCCAACTCACCAGCCGGTTGTACGGTGGTAACAACCGAACTCGAATCCGGCAGGAAATTGTTTCCGGTATTGGCGGGATTCGTGCGTTGAAAGTTCTTGGTATTACGCCGGGTGTTTATCATCTGAATGAAGGACATAATGCTTTCGCAACTCTTGAAGCCATTCGCCAACGCATGAAAGATGACGGAGCCAAATTTCACGATGCCGCAAGCGATATTGCCCAGAAAACAGTCTTCACCACTCACACTCCGGTGCCGGCTGGTCATGACCGTTTTGACGGCAACCTGATCGAAGAACATCTCGGTCCGCTTCGTGACGAACTCGGTATTGATCATGGTCATCTTATGTCGCTTGGGCGGGTCGATCCGAGTAATAACAGCGAACCGTTTTGTATGACTGTTCTCGGATTAAAAATGTCACGTTATGCCAATGCAGTTGCGTCGTTGCATGGAGTTGTTTCGCGGAAAATGTGGCAATGTCTTTGGACTCATTTGCCGGAAGAAAAAGTTCCCATCGGTCACATCACCAACGGCGTTCATGTTCCGAGTTGGATGGCGTGGCAAATCAACACCCTGTTTGAACGCCATTTACCGTCTTCATGGTCAGAGGAATCCTACGATCCGAAGGAATGGGAAGCGATTCAAGATATTGATCCCGGCGAACTTTGGGAAACACACAGTGCTTGAAAAATTTGCTTATTGCGTTTGTTCGCCGCCGGATCAGCCGCCAATGCCGTCGGCGAGGCGAGGCAGACGAAATCATTGATCGGGCAAGAACGGTTCTGGATCCGCAAATTCTTACGATTGGTTTCGGACGCCGCTTTGCAACCTACAAACGGGCAACATTGGTTTTAAACGAAATTGACCGGATGGCGAAAATTTGTAACGATCCCGAACGTCCGGTTCAGTTCATTTTTGCCGGTAAAGCCCATCCGGCGGATACACCCGGCAAAGAGTTTATTCAGACGATTGCGAATCTTCGCAATGATCCGAGGTTTGCCAATCGGTTTGTGTTTATTGAAGATTACGATATCAATGTTTGTCGGCACATGGTTCAGGGAGTTGATGTTTGGCTTAACAATCCGCGGCGTCCGCTGGAAGCATCAGGAACCAGCGGAATGAAAGCGGTTCTCAATGGGGCGTTGAATCTTTCCGTGCTGGACGGCTGGTGGGCGGAAGCCTACGATGGATGCAACGGCTTTGCAATCGGGAACGGAACCAGTCATGTTGACGACAAAATTACGGATCAACGCGATGCGGCAAGTTTGTTCGATGTGATTGAAAACGAAGTGGTGCCGTTGTATTACGATACAGACGAACACGGTTTGCCGACCCATTGGATCAAACGGATGATGAATTCAATTAGTACGTTGGCGTGGCGGTTCAGTGCCCACCGCATGGTTGCCGATTATACCACCGAAGCGTATCTTCCCGCTGCCGGTGGGACAAGTTGCAAAGTGGAACGCTAAAAATAACAGCACAATTTGTCCACTATTTTTTCACTTAATTTTTTACTTAATTGGAACTTTTAAAACCGAGACTAACCACGAAACACACGGAAATTCACGAAAAATACAATTGCTGTAAATCGGTTATAG
>JAISQH010000341.1 GCA_031274385.1 Planctomycetaceae bacterium
GAAAAACGTGTGATTCCAGCAAGTTGAAACCGTGTCGTTTAATGCGGTCTTTCATAATATCAACATCGGCTGGCATCAAGGTACTTGCCCAAATATTGTACTTATTGGTCAAGCCTTCAAGCAAGTTACCTGTTCCTGCCGCGCAATCCCAAATGTAATATTCATCTTGCCAATTTTCGCCGAAGGTTTGAGCCAAATAATCTTGGGACTTTTCAACCCAAATCTCCGGCGTAAAGTACGCACCGGTATATTCACGAATATCTTGAGGCAAAAGTAAATCGTAATGTTTATAATCTTGTGTAGAAAGCGTGATTGATTTCTTTTTAGTTAATTTTGTCAACAGATTCCCTCCTTATTTGAAACAGATTATTCCATTAAAAATCCATACTCGAACACTTTGGGTTTAATTGTTTCGGCAAGGATGGCAAGTGAGTCACGCAACGCTTTATCCAACTCATTGAATTTTGTATCGCCGGACTTTGTGTTCATTCGCCCGTTTTCGTTACGTCCTTTGAAGTATTCACGAATTTCGTACAATGAAGCGTTCAATGACCTATTCTTTTGTTCGTGATAATATTGCCATAATGCTTTACCGGCATTATAAACAGTGACGGCGGATGCGCTAAGCGAAGAGTGGTGTTGGTTCAAAATATCCGCCATAAACTCCGATGTAAAATTATCCTTCGCGTTCACCTCCGATGCCCGAAAAGGCAACCAATGATTGATTTCATTTCGGCTGCTTATTCGATTTTTATGATGAAACAACGTAAAGATCAAACAATCTCGCTGAAATTCCTCATCTGTTTCCCAACCATCATTCGGATACAAAAATTGGTCACGGTGATTAACCCAAGTATGCTCAATACAAAGACGTACCGCAAAATAAATGCTGCCTTGTAACAAATTTTCCGAACAAATGGAATAATAATTAAAATGTCGGGTTCCTTGTTCATTGGTAATATAAGGTTGGTTTGTCGGCAAAAAATCCGGTGCAGGATTGCACATAAAACCGATAACATGACTCATTGCCTTGTCAAATTTTTTTATCCAAACGTTAATAGAATCGCCCTGTATTGCAAAGAATTTTTTTGTTCCGATCTTTCGTGCGTTCTCAACTTTTTTATCGTTTTCCAGAATGTCAACTTTAATTTGAGTCATTGTTTTTTTAATAGCAGTGTCCCAAATCGTAAAACCAATCGGAAATAATCCGTTCACATTATCAAATGTATTTGCACAAACAATAAAACCGCCGTCGAATTTCGCTTTGAAAAATCGGCGAAATTGTTTGAAGTTTTGACTGCTTACAAATTTTAACGTAGAAAACTGCGCTAAATGGCAATCAGGAATGTCACGATAAATCCGTGCCATAAATAGAGCATAGAACTCATTGGTTGCTTTTCCGATGAAAGGTTTCAATTCCGTGTTAATATTATAATCGGAAGCAATACCGTTACGGTTTTCACCTGATTTACTTGTCGTTTTGACATTGGTTGCTTCGGCATACGGCGGATTGATATAGATGATGAGTTTTTTCCGTTTTTCAGGATTATTGATAATATTCTGTAACCCTTTTGGTAAATCAGTAAAATCATCATTCAAAAAGTCGAATTGAAAAACATGCGACTCTAACAGATTAAAACCGTGTTTAACAATGCGGTCTTTCATAATATCGACATCCGCTTGCATTAGCGTACTCGCCCAAATATGGTACGGATTCGTTAAACCTTCTAACAAGTTACCTGTACCAGCAGCGCAATCCCAGAGATAATATTCATCTTGCCAGTTGTTACCGAAAGTTTGTGTCAAATAATTTTGCGATGTTTCAACCCAAAGCGGCGGAGTAAAATAGGCTCCGGTGTATTCCCGAATATTTTGTGGAACAAGTAAATCACGGCGGGCTTTAATATACTCTTGGTACTCGTTTTCCGGCGGACGTTGATAACGTTTCCAAAACTGCCGATGCGCTTTTCCATCGTCCTTAAAATGAACTTCCTTAAAAAGTTGTTCTTTGATTTCAACGGTAATTTTGTATTCCGTATCCCGAAGAACAACTTTTAATGAGTCAAAGATTGTTCGATTGTTTCGGGACAATAAATCAGCAAGATAGAAATCAGCGGGCAGAATACCGCTTTTCTTGCCGTCTTTCCAATTATAGTTAATACTTGGCTGGACTTCGTTTGCCCACTTTGTAAAAACACTCAAAAAGTTGTTTTTAGTAACTTGTGTTTTAGCATAGGGATTGCCGTCATCAATGAAATTGAGAGCGATAAAGTTTTTGATTTCTTTACGGTCAGTGATGATATTGTACTGAATCCATTTATCAGCGAGTATTTCAGTAACGATGTTTTCCGTTTTTTTGGAGACGCTTGAGGGTGTTTCGTTCCAGTTGATGTCGGGATGAGCGAGTAACGGTTGGGCGTGATAGAACTCGACGAAAGTAATGTGTTTGTTATCAAAGGCAGCAAGAAACTTCGGCGGCAATTCCGCGTCTTTACCTTCGAGAACGGGTTTGATTGTCAGTATGAGTTGTGCAAACATTTTTGCCGTCGGCGTTACGTTTTTTTTCGCTTCTGCCCAAAGTAAAGCTGTTGGTTTGATCAATGTCGCATTATGCAACCATTTATTTTTTGTTTGGGGCGCAACAACGAAGTCAATAAATTCTTCGTCGAGATGAACATCGTATTGATTGAAAAAATTTTTGGCAACTTGGTGTTTCCAAGTCATTTCGCCGACGTTGGTTTGCATGAGAATGTTTTCGAAGGGTCTATTTGATGATTAGTTAAAAGTCGCGGGGTTGCGTTCCAATGAAGGAGGAGACCCGCACGTTACCCTGATAATGACACCATTTGCGGATTTCAATTCCCTTTCTGAAGTTATTTGTTGACACCTGAAACGTACAAACAAAATCATACAGGAAAATGAAAATCAAAACAATCCCATTCCATTTTTCCCGACAAAATCCGAAACAATCAGAAAATTTTCCCTGTTTCGCTAACACGGCTCTTGTTAAAAATCGGTCATCTGGTATTCTAAGAGGAATTATTTTCTTACTTCAATTTTTTTACTTAATTCTTATTAATTTTTACTGTCTGTTCCATCATTTCTCGGTTCATAAAAATGTCCGTGAATGGTTACAATATGCTGGTTTTGAATTGAATTTAGTTTAGTTTAATAAAATGAATCGACGTTATTTTTTGCAATCTACTTTGGCAATTTCCCTTCTTGACGGCGTTCTTTCGACGAATGTTCCGGCAGAATCACCTCAACCTCAGGAATTAATCAACATGAAAAAACCAATTTTAATTGCGGCGGATCCGTTTGCCGTAACACTCAAAGAACCGTTGCTGGCTCATCTTAAAGAAAAAGGTTACGAAGTCCTTGATCTTGGAGCAACTCGCGAAAAAGAAATTCCTTACTTCGAAAGTGCCGCCGATGTCTGCAAGGCAATTCAATCAGGAAAAGCAGATCAGGCAATTTTGCTTTGCGGAACCGGTATGGGAATGTCTATTGTTGCCAACCGATTTAAGGGAATTGTCGCTTCGGTGGTGGAATCCGTTTTTGCGGCAAAAATGTGCCGCGCTATCAACAACGCCAATGTTCTTTGTCTCGGTGCGATGATTTGGGGGGAGTGGATGGCGAAAGAAGCAGTTGATGTGTTTCT
>JAISQH010000377.1 GCA_031274385.1 Planctomycetaceae bacterium
CCCTTTTTATTGAACTCCTATCGGAGTTCTCGTTTTGTTTGTACACTTACCCCGTGCTGCACTTCGTTTGCACGGGGTTATCAAAATTAAACTCCTTCGGAGTTGTTTTTGTTCCAAAACGAAAACAATTTACGAAATCAATTTACTAAAATAATTTACTAAAATAATTTATCAAAACATTAATCGTATGACTACCGGAACTATTTTCCTTTAACTTTTTAAAAACTCTTCATGCTTCTTCGTGATAAAAGAATAAAATAAAAAGTTACTAAATACGGACAATTTTTACAACAGAAACAACAATTACTTGAATTGACGGGAGATTCAGGCGAGTGATGAGTTCATTGAATATTGCAGCGCGTCTTGTCGGAATGGCGCAACGATTTCCTGAAACGCTTGCGGTTGCGGAACCGGACAGGCGTGGGAATTACAAGACGATGACGTTTGCCGAACTGGATACGGATACGGATCGGATTGCCGCCGCTTTGATTGGTAACGGAGTTCGCCCCGGTATGCGGCTTGCGTTGTTTGTTCGGTACGGAATTGATTTTATTTCGCTTGTCTTTGCTCTTTGTAAAGCCGGAGCAACACTTGTTCTGATTGATCCCGGCATGGGAATTCGGCGAATGTTACGTTGTCTTGCCGAAGTGGAGCCGGACGGATTTGTTGCGGTTCCGTCTGTTCATTTGGCACGAATTTTTCTGAAACAACAATTTCCTAAAGCGAAACATCATCTGATGGTGGGACATTGTTGTTTTTGGGGCGGACTTTCTCTTGAAACGATCCGAAAAAATGCCGGTTCTATTGTTTCCGAAACAAAATTCGAGATGATTGAAACAACACCGGATGATCTTGCTGCGATTATTTTTACCAGCGGAAGTACGGGTTTGCCGAAGGGAGTTGCTTTTACTCACCGCATTTTCGAAACGCAAGTCGAAGAGATTTCGAAACGGTATCATATTCAACCCGGTGAAATTGATTTGGCATGTTTTCCGTTTTTTGGTTTGTTTGATGCGGCAATGGGTGTAACAGCAATTATTCCCGACATGAATCCGACTCGCCCAGCAAAAGTTGATCCGGCAAAAATTGTTGAAGCAGCCAACCGTTGGAAGATTACACAATCGTTCGGTTCACCGGCTCTTTGGAATCGGGTTGCCGATTATTGTGCTAAAACAGGAAAACATCTGGAAACATTGCGACGGGCGGTTTCTGCCGGTGCGCCGGTTTCGGCAACGATTTTAGCAAAACTGAAACGTTGCATTCATCCTGAAGGCGAGATTTTCACGCCTTACGGCGCGACCGAAGCCTTGCCGACGGCTTCGATTTCGGCAACTGAGGTTCTGGGAGAAACTGTTGCAAAAACAGAGCAAGGAGCCGGAGTTTGTGTTGGTACGCGGTTTCCGACGATTTCGTGGAAAATAATTAAGATTACGGATTTACCGATTACCCGGTTGAAAAACGCACAAGAATTACCGGTTGGTGAAATTGGCGAGATTGTTGTTACGGGAGATCAGGTAACACGATACTATGTCAACCGCCCCGAAGCCAATGCCGCTGCCAAAATGCTTGATGATGAAAACCGTGTTTGGCATCGAATGGGCGATGTTGGTTATCTTGATTCACAAGACCGGTTTTGGTTTTGCGGACGAAAAGTTCACCGGGTTGAGACGCCGGAACGGACATTGTTTTCTATTCCTTGCGAAGCGGTTTTCAACCAACATCCCAAAATTTTTCGTTCCGCTTTAGCCGGTCCGATGCCGCGAATTTTTGTTGAACCATTTCCCGAATTTTTTCCCAAAAACAAAACTGAAAAACGAACACTTATTGCGGAACTTCTGGAACTTGCTCAAAAGAATCCGTTAACAAAATCCATCAAGGAGATTCGTATTCTGCGTCATTTTCCGGTTGATGTTCGCCACAACGTCAAAATCAACCGAGAACTCCTGTCAACTTTACGCTAAGGAATAACTGAAGAGGTAATTGTTTATTTTGTTTTTTAAAGTTTGCGCGCAAAGACGCAAAGAAGATTATTATGGTTTCAACTGAAAGAGTTCAATAAAATGGTTCGTTTTTTTTTGTAGGGGCAATCCCTTGCGGTTGCCCCAAACGATCACCGATTCAGGGCGACCACAAGGGTCGCCCCTACGGATAAATTGTTCAATTCATTTGTTCAATAAAATCATTAATAAAAATGAAGGCAAAAACAGTAATGAAAACAAACCAATTAAACAAATTAATTGAACACTTTCAGAGTTCGGGAGAATTGAGTGTCCCTTTCCCCGTGCTGCACTTCGTTTGCACGGGGTTATCCAAATTAAACTCCTTCGGAGTTGTTTTAGTTCATAGTTCCAAAACGAAAACAATTGACCAAAACAATTGACCAAAAAAATTTACTAAACATCAATCGTGTGACTGCCGGAAGTAGAATCAACAAAATCAAAACAAACCGTTACGATAAAAACTTCTTTAACTTTTTTTTCCTTTAAAAAACTAAGGGCGGACGATTATTGTCCGGTTATAAAATATGAAATCGCGAAGTTTTTTTACTACATTGTTTTTCGGCAATCTTTTGCTGATTGGGTTGATTCTTGGTCTGGGGTTTTGGCACACGGCGCGTGAAATGAATCGGCAATCAATGGAAATTTCGAAACGATTTCAGGAACAACTTCTCTCGATGGTTCGGAGTGACCTCGAAGAATCCTGGCTTGATGCCGGAAAATTAATTGAACAATATTGCCGTTCTTATTCCAGACGCCCGGAATTTCGGTTGACGATTGTTGATACGGCGGGTCGGGTTCTCGGTGATTCGGAATATCCAGCCGAAAAAATGCCGCCGCATAACACCGAACAACATCCTGAAATTCTTACCGCATTGACCGGACTCCCTGCTGAATCACTCCGGTTCAGTCAAACAAAACAAATTCGTTACCGTTATCTTGCCGTTCCGGTTCGGTTTGAAAACAAAATTGTTGCGGTTGTGCGAGTTGCGTTTCCTGTTGCCGATCTGATGGAAGACCGGCGCAACGTTTTTTATGGTATCCTGACCGGTTTTGTTCTGATGCTTCTTGTTGCGGTTATTCTTTCGACGTTTTTGAGTTGGATTTGGTACAAACCGCTTCAACTGATCAGTTCTTCCGCGCGGCGAATTGCGGAAGGAAATTTTGAACCGATTCCTGAATGTTCCGCATCGCGTGAACTTGTCCAGTTGATTGACGCGATCAATCGAATGAGAAACACCGTTTCCGCACAACTTGAAACAATTTCCCGCCAACAGGAACGCCTACAAATTATTTTACAAAATTTACCTGATGCGGTTTTGGCGTTAAATTCTTCGGATCAAATTGTTTATTACAACGAGTCGGCGAAAAGTCTTTTCGAACTTGAAACGCCGGGTGATCCGGTTCCGATCCAATATTTGCTCCGATATTCGGCTCTTCTTGATTTTTATTTTCGCGAACGAGAAAAGGATTTTCGAACAATAAAACCGGAACGGATTGATCTTAAACTTCGTGATCGGAGACATTTACTGGAACTTGAAATGATTGACATACCGGGAGAAAATAACCGGAACGAAATTGCGATTCTGTTGATAGTCAATGATCTGACGGCGATTGCCGAGACCAACCGGATGAAAACGGATTTTGTTGCCAATACGTCGCACGAACTGCGAACGCCGTTGACGACAATTCGCGCAACACTGGACAATGTTGCGGATGGAGTTTGTGATGATCCCGAAGCGTTTCGAACTGTTTTGGAAATTCTTGACCGCCATGTTACAAGATTGGAGGCGTTGACGGACGATCTTCTTTCGCTTCACGATGTTGAGCAGGAAACGGCGTCGAACCGGTCAACAGAAACAACCATTTACGAACAAAAAATCCGGCTGGAAGAATTTTTTCTGACCAAAGCCGCTGAAAAAAATATTGAGTTGTCGATTGAAGCCGCTGTACCGAATCAATTGTTTTTGACGGACGACAAACGTTTGGGGCTTGTGTTACAGAATCTTGTTGACAATGCTGTTAAATTCACGCCGGACGGCGGAAAAGTCCGTGTTCTTTTTTCGTTTGAAACGGATCGGAAATTGACGGTTCAATGTCAGGATAACGGTTGCGGAATTGCTTTGGAAGAACAATCCCGTATTTTTGAACGATTTTATCGGGTTAAATCGCGAACGGTTCGAGTTCCGGGAACCGGTCTTGGTCTTGCGATTGTCAAGCACGCGGTCGAACGTCTCGGCGGCACCTTAACCCTGACCAGCCAACCCGGTCAGGGAAGCACATTTACCGTACAAATTCCGGTCGATTTCATCAATGGAACGTAATGATCCATTTTGTTTTTTCAAGTTTGCGAGCAAATGAAACACGTCTCTCGGTAACGGTCTATTTTCATTTGCGCGCAAAGAATCAAAGGAGGATTCTACCACGAAAAACACGAAATTTCACAAAAAAATGAAACAAATTTTTTTATAACATGATTTGTAAATTTTTTATAACATGAAGTGATAAAAATCTTCCTTGAATAATAATAATAATAATGAACACGGTCAAAAACAGAACAAGTTAAAACGAACCTTGAATTTCTTTGCGTCTTTGTGCGTAATCTTTAAAAAATAAAATAGACAGTTACAATTAACGCCATTGTCGCTCCCCAACTCCTACCAAAAAAAATTCGAAAACTACTCAATTTACTGAAAAATACAATCGCGTAAAATAGGAAAGTGCAGTTAAGATGGCATTTTCCAAATTTTTTTCAATAAAAAACGCTTGATTTTTTGATGTTTTTTGAAATATTTGAATAAAATATATTTTTGTACACGATCAACAAAAACTCAAAATTTACCAAAATAATTCATAAAAACTCAACTTTATAACTACCAACAGTATAGAACCAAGTTGAAACCATAATAATCTTCTCTGCGTCTTTGCGCGCAAACTTGAAAACAAAATAGACAGTGACATCACAAATTGACTTGGAAATATTGATGGCGGATTCTTGATTTTTTTTTTTGACTTGGTTAAACTTAATGGCAATCGTTCACTATTGAATCGTGAACGTACCAAAAAAGACAGTTACCGAACTCCTTTTAATGAAAAACTTAGCAACCAGCAATGAATCGGCAACAATTTCAGGCAATGTTAAAATGGGTATCAACGGGGGGGGGGGGCTGACTGGCAAATCCGTAACGATTCCTGATTTTTCTAAACAATATTCGCGAATTTTCTGGTGTGTTGCGATTTTATACGGAATGGTTTGGACGTTTCTGCCGTTCCTGCTGGAACCCAATTTCCGGTATGATGTGATTGAAATGTTTTTCGTCGGTAAAGAAGGCGTCATCGCCACCTTCAAACATCCGGCGTTGAATTCGATCATTTTG
>JAISQH010000387.1 GCA_031274385.1 Planctomycetaceae bacterium
CAATATTGATGATTGGGGCGTTGCCCCGAAACATGTTGACGCCTCGTTTCGTCGGGCGTTGCCCGACGCTAGGATATTTTGCCCCTTCGGGGCGTTTTTAGGAAGTCAGAGAAAATGTCTAATCCATTTTTAAGTAACCGTCATACCATGTTAAAAACCAACCTTGACCTCTTTCCCAAAACAAACCAACCGCTTCGCGTTCTCTTGGCGCCGTTGCCCGCAACCCCCGCAAAACAAATGAGACAATTACCATGTTTTGTGTTGCTTCTTGTTTTGTTATCGGGGCTGTTCCCTGTTTTGGTGTTTGGCAACGATCAACCTGATGACAACAGGATTGACGCGGCGTTGACGAAAACGCTGCTCAAAATGGACGATTATTCTTGGGATGCACTGGGAGACGAAACAATTCCCCTACAACAACAATACGACGAAGTCTTGGAATTGTTATACCAACTCGTTCGTGTTGTTCCGCCAAGTTTTCTAAAAAATGTTAAACCGCTCCCAACGTTTTCGGCGTTGGTCGAAGACCCGGCGCAATTTCGCGGTCTGGCTTTTGAATTAAAAGGACACGTGGTGATGGTCGAGGAAAAACCGCTCAACCCCGCTGAAAAAAAACGGTTTCGGATTCCTTCTGTTTTTAGTTGCCGTTTTCGTGTGGATGAATCCCATTTCGCCGAAATTCTGACCGCGTTTGTTCCGGCGGATTGGAAGAAAAACGTGCCAATCAACGAACGTGCCGCTGTGACCGGAATTTATATCAAACGGCTGGCACCTGACGATTCCGGTTTTGTTCCGCTTCTGGTTGCGCCGCGAATCCGTTGGTTTCCCGATACTTTTCTCGGCAATCTCGGCTTCGATGTCGGTTCGTTTGATCAAGTTCCGCCGTTGCGTGTGACCGATTTGAAAAAAAAGAAATTCGATGTGGCTCCGTCATTGCAACTCTTAGGGCGGAATGAGATTCTTCAACGCGCGTTCAAGTTCACGGAAGCCGACCGTGAACCGTTTTACGGTTTGCTCCATGCGGCGTCGCAATCCGCGCCCGGTCAAATCCGTCTGGAAGCACAACAACTTTTGGAAAAAGAAGGCAAACAACAAAATTCCGTCATCAATTTGTTCAATAGCCCCGACACGACACGCGGTAAGCCGGTTCTTCTTCACGGTATTGCCAAACGGGTTTTACCGACGTTGGTCGAAGATAAGGAGGTCAAAGCCCTTTTCGGAATTGAAAAATATTATCAAATTTATTTTTACACCGACGATTCGCAGGGTAATCCGTTGGTGGCTTGTGTGATGTCGCTCCCTGACGGAATGCCGGTCGGAGCGGCGCCGGATTACGCCGAAGAAATCACCATCGCGGTTATTCCGTACAAACTCTGGGTCTATGAAACGTCTGCGAAGTTGGAAGAAGGGGCTGGCTACAAACCGAATTACGCGCCGCTATTAATCGGGCGGAGTCCGAATTGGCGGCAAAAAAAAACACAGAACAAACCACCCGCCGCCAACAACGAAATTCAACATACAAGAACAACCATTTCCTTAACCCTCTTCTGCCTACTGCTTCTAGTTTGGATCATCATTAAACGCCAACGCAGGAGTTAAATTGAAAATGGAAAATGGAAAATTGAAAAGTAAAGAGAATTGAAAATGGGAAAACGCTCATTTCAACTCGTTTTGGTAAAATCATTTCTCCTCAATTTTCAATTGTCCATTGTCAATTTTCAATTTAATCCAATTTTCCATTTTCCATTATCAATTTTCAATTGACCAATGCCTGATTCCTTTACGTTTTTTAAGAACCAGATTGGCATGACCGCATTGCCAACTCTTCAACTTGGTAGTCCGTTTGATTTTGAAAAACAAGCGACTCTTGTGATGATTCAGGACGCGCCGCCGCCGGATTGGCGTGAAGAAGTGCTGCGTCCGTTTTACAATTCTATGCTGCGGCGTTACCTGACGGAGACTCAGGGCGGGGCTTTTGTTTTGTTCACCAGTTATCAATTATTAAAACGAACCGCTTCCGATATGACCTCATGGCTTGCCGAACAAAGGTTCCCGTTATTGATTCAGGGCGAAGGCATGCCGCGAAGTGAAATGGTACGGCAATTCAAGGCGGTATCCGGTTCGGTTTTGTTTGGAACCGACAGTTTTTGGCAAGGTGTTGATGTTCCCGGTGATGCGTTGCGCAATGTTATTATTACAAAGTTACCGTTTTTGGTTCCGTCACAACCGGTTGTGGAAGCCAAAATCGAAATGATTAAATCTCGCGGCGGGAATCCGTTCAAGGAATACCAACTTCCGGTTGCGATTCTGAAATTCAAACAGGGTTTTGGGCGTCTGATCCGAACCCGCACCGATTCGGGGCTTGTTGTGGTGCTTGATCCCCGCATCCACTCCAAATCCTACGGACGCCAGTTCATCGACGCCTTGCCCAAATGTAAAATCCGAATCGATAAACCGGCAAAAAATAATGAATAAAACGAAAAAAGTTAAAAGGTTGGAAATAGAAATAAAAACGCTCCCTATTTCTTTGGTTCTCCCGCATGATTGCGGGTTATGAAGTTGTTATTTTTTTTGCGATTTGTCTTAATTTTAGGAAGAGGTATTGTT
>JAISQH010000480.1 GCA_031274385.1 Planctomycetaceae bacterium
AAAATCTTCCTTGAGTAAAATAATAATGAACACCGTCAAAAACAGAACAAGTTAAAACCAACCTTGAATTTCTTTGCGTCTTTGCGCGCAATCCTTAAAAAATAAAAGAGACAGTTACCGCTGCGTTCCATCACCGGTTATGCATCATCACGTCGCTAGCGCGGCTAAAATCTTGTCCCACAAAAAATGAAATCATCAAGCATTTTTCTTTAATCTACATTTTGTTTCGTAACATTTGAATGATTGCGTCGTCTTGTTCGTCTGGGATATTTTTGAGGAGGGGATTGATTTGTTTGAAGCGGCGGAATTGAGTTTTGAGTTCTTCATCCGACAATTTTTTGAGTTCTTCAATCGGAATCGGTGACTTTTTGGCAAATTCGTCAATGAGTGCGCCGTACTTTTTGGTAAGAGCCGTCATCGGATCCTCTTCGGTTTCATTGTTGTTACCTGAAGCGATTTCGTTTTCGGCTAATTCTTGGTCGTCAATCGGCGAAGTGTAAGTTCGATCCGCAACACCGGGCGAATTTTTGGCAAGATTCCGTTCCGAAGCGGCGGCAGGGCGAATTTTAATCGTCATCGTAACCTCATCAACCGGCGCCTCAAAACCAAAACCAAGACGGAACGGAATTTTTGTGGTTCGCGGAATGGGTTCATTCAAGGCTCCCGCCTCAAAAACCAATGTTTTAGGACGTTTGGCAAATTTGTTTGTTGAATGATCGAGTTCGATAACCTCATTGCTCACCGTAACATGAAGTGCCTGATTGCCTTCGCCGACAATCAGTTTCCGCACTGGAGAATCCTCATCTTCCGTCAACATTTTGAAAGGACCAAACGTAATCAGGCAATTTTCAAAAGCAACCGGTTTTCGTCCTCGAAAACGGTCAACCACCGACAACATCGCTTTGCCCGACGAATCCGGGTCTTTGCCGGTTCGGTCAAAAATAAAGGTTCGCGTGAACTCCTTGACATCTTTGGGATCATTCCATTCATAAACGTATTGAAAATCAAATTTCAGCGTATCCATTTCGTCGCTGTATTCACGCAACAGTAAGGGTGCGACGGTTCCTTTGCCGTTTTTCTGAAGTTTTTCGTCGATGCGCGGCACCGGGTGACCGAACGAATTGACGAGATTACTTTCCATGGGGTCTTTGATAACCAAGCCGCGCCGGTTGTATCTGGCTCCGATGTCGCAAAGCGGTGCTCCGCCGCCTAACGCAACAATATAAGTTCCGACATCGCTGTGGTTATTCCGTTCATCGTTGTTGCCGCCTTTCAATTGGACTCCGATTTGATTTTGTTCCTTTTTTCCGGTTCGCAGAATCATAACGCCGTTGAGCGGAAACTCGCTCCGAAATGTTTCCAACGGCGGAATTTCAGTACCGGAAGCAAGACCTTTTTGTTCGGTTGCCGAATTAGGAAAACAATAAATTCCAACCATATAAAGATGTCCCGGTCCGATACCGAAAAACGGATCCCGATTTTCAATTTCGGTCAGCCCCATTTGGAACCGCTTGCTGACAAACGCTGTTGGAAACAACTGAGGACGGTCACCGCGCCAACGGTTGCCGAATGATTCGTACACGCCCGGCGTTATTTCCATGCGGGGACCGTAAAGTGCCGTTTCTTTAATATTGGGACGCTTAAACATATCGATTCGTCCGCCTGTCGCTTGATACAATATTTCCGCAAGAAGAATAAACGAACCGTAACCTTCGTTCCACGCCCAAGCACCGTCTGGAAAATAACCGTCCCGCGTAAAAATCTGGAGAAATTTTTCGACATTCGTTTCGGCGGAGGCGATGTATTTTGCCCGAAGATCCGCCGAGTCAATCAACGCCAACGCCGCACCAACCACCGCAGCATGAGACATCGCATTGACATGACCGGCATCGTTTGCCCAGCCGATCAAGCCGTAATTATCTGTTAAAATGGCTTCTTCGAACACGCTGAAAACACGGGCTTGAACAGAATTACGGATCAAATCACGGCAATCAGCCGAAAGTTTTTTGCTAAGCCAATAATGAAGAGTTGCCAAATCCCATGCGGTTCGGGCGATTTGATGGTCAATGGCACGGGATTCGCCTTTGAATTTTTTCGCGTCGCCATCTTCCCAAGGAATTGTCCAGTTTGGTTCCATGCAGATGACCAAAACGGTTTCTTCAATATCACGGATAAAACGTCCTTTATTTTCAAAACATTCCGCCAACGCAAGACGGAATAACCGATTACGGCGTTGGTTAAATTTATTTTCGTAATCGCGGTTAATTTCGTTATATGATTTTGTTTCTGTTTCGTAGAACCGCATATAATCTTCTTCGGTTGGTTCCGGGACGGGTTCTTTCTGCAATTTTTCGGCGTCCGCAATGACCGATTTGAAAACGGGCGATGTTGCGAGGGCGTTCCATTTTTCGCGTTCGGCAATTGGAGCCCCGACGCCTTTGGCTCCTTTGGAAACGCTGATCACGTTGGCAGTGAGGATTTGGCTGCGTTCCAGAATTTTTTTCGCACGGGAACTGATTGCCCGTTTCCCTTTGCTTTCCTCGTCCTGCCCGAACATCTGTTCGCCAAACAGTCCGGTCAACAAAATAAAAACAACCGCCCAAAACCGAAATGAAAGGTGTGTCATCGTCATAACTTTTTGCCGTTTTTTACTAATTGGTTGATGATTTCCGAACCATAACCCATGACTGATTAACATACCACAACCGATATTCAAAATCAATGTTATACCTACACTTTCCAAGGTAACTGTCTATTTTAATACGTTGCTATTTATAACAATTATTGAGAATTTTTCTCAAAACCCTTATTTTTACAAGTACCCTTAGTAGTATGGGACGGAATAAAAAAGTCCCTTCTTTTCCCTTATGAAAAAGAGATAAGGGAAAAGAAGGGTACAGAATGTTACACTCCGTTGCTACTAAAGTTTTTTGGAAAATATTATAAAAATAAGGGTTTTGAGGAATTATTTTTTCTGAAACGAAATAACATGACGAAAAATTGATAAAAAGCCTAAAATTAAAATAGACTGTTACTTACAATCGTTTGCTCTTTAAAGCGATAAGGGTTCACTGGCGAGTTGGCGTTCGTGTTTGGTCATTTCGTAAATATCGCGGAGGAGTTGTACATCGCAGGGGCGCTGTTCAACATTTCGGCGGGCGAACATTCGTGCTTGCGTCTGAACCAATGTTTCGACAGCAGTTTCCGTAACTTGTCCGAATGTCCGTGCGTAATTCACAAAACTCGGAACATTGGTCGTTACGAATCCGTACACCATACTACATGCTCCAATGGTTTTGCCGGTAAAAACGCTTGTGTTGATTGCAGTCTTGGCGTAATCGCCGATGAAACAACCGACGAATTGCATTCCGGTTTTAACTTTTTTATTGGCGTACTCCATAACGACTTCGCCGTAAGTATTTTTCAGGTCACTGTTACTGGTTCCGGCACCGAGGTTGACCCAACTTCCCAGATAACTGTGTCCGAGAAAACCGTGATGTTGTTTATTGGAATACGGTTCGATGATGGATGCTTCGACTTCGCCGCCGACTTTTGTGGTACTTCCGAGCGACACGGCATCTTTCATGGCGGAGTGTTCGATGATTTTCACTTTTTTTCCGACATAAACAGGACCTTTGAAAAAACAGTAAGGTCCGACATTCACATCAGATTCTAAAATAATGGGACCTTCGCTGCTATCAGTAACACAATATTGACCAAGCGGTTTTCCGTCGGCAGAAAAAACACCATCGGCGATTTCTTTATATTCACGGGTTCGGAGGCGATCATTGAGATTGTCATTCATAATACGAATCTGATGCCGAACAATATCGTGAGCATATTCAAGCATTGGGATTGGAATTTCAAGAGGCGGCAGTTTTTTATCTTCAATAATTCCTAAGAGTTGTGATGCTCCGATTGGTTCATTGGGAAGCGGATTTTCATGGGAAAAGAGAGCGCAGGCAACGCCGTGCGGTCCGGCAACAACACCGGATCGACCTTCAGAAATGAGGCGTTTGAAATGTTCGATCAGATCAACATGGGGTACAACACGGGCATTGAGAACAAGAACAGGTTCGGAGCGGTTCCCTTTTTCGGTTGTCCACAGCCAGGGGTAGTCGGACGTCACGAGTTCTTTAAGATAAGGTCGAACAATGACTTCGATATTATCAGCAAGCCGGCGTACCAGATGAATCAATCGATAGGTTCCGATATTGATTGCAAACGCCGGTCGGGCAATAGTTGCCGGAAAAAGTTGAGGCGAAAGGTTGTCTTCAAATAGAATGATGTGCATGGAAAAATGATGAAAATAGATTTTATCGGAATTATTGGAAATGGCACGTTGCAAGATTGCATTGTAAAAGCAACTTGTAAGAAGACAAGAATTAAATTATACGAGTTATAAAGGGTAAAATAACTAAAGTTCAACGATTATTAAAAGTATAGCATAAAAATAAGGACGTGAATATAATAGAGCGGAATTTTGAAATAATTTTCACAAATTTCCTAACGGGATATTGAAAGACATTTTTTTTCATGTAAAATAAATGGCGATTTATCAAGTGCAAACATTTATCAAGTGCAAACGATTTCATTTGAAGAGGATTAGCCGAACTGGCGGAATGGCAGACGCAGTGGATTCAAAATCCACCGCCCGCAAGGGCATCCCGGTTCAAGTCCGGGGTTCGGTAGTGTGAAGGGAGTAAAATCGGACGAGTGAACGATTACTCCGCGTCTAACTTCACAAATTGCCCGTCTCTCGTATCTTTTGTTAGAGGCGGGATTTTTTCTGATTATTTCATTTTTTGTGAGGCTTCATTTTAGTTTTTAGCCATTTGAAGTCCTTATTTTCCAATATTTTCCAATATTTTCCAAAATACCTTAGTAGCCATGACATTTCCAGAACCGCTCCCTTATGACTCCTTTTCAATAAGGGAAAATAAGAGAACGGTTTGGGAGACGCAGTTGCTACTAAGGTTTTTTTGGAAAATATTGGAAAATAAGGGTTTTAAATGACCAAAATCATTCCCCACAAAAAATGAAATAATCAGTCAATTTTCTCTGTGTCTTTGCGTACAAGGGGAAAATGAACCGTTATTTTGTTTATTGTTGCGGTTTGGAAAGACTCCCTGAAACAGAAATCGCGGCACAACCGATTGCAAATTTCTGTTTCGAAACGTAAAAAGCCCGAATTTTGTATTCACCGCGTAGCGTTGGAGGAATCGGCAAGTCGAGTGAAAACGAACCATTCGAGAGAACCGTGTCACATTGTAAAACAGTTCGATGATTTGAGCGGAAATATTCTTCGTTATTTGATTGCCGCGTTTTGCTATCGATTCGAAATTCGTCACGAAGCGAAGAAACCATCATCGATAATTGATTGAAAGCAGGAACCAATTCGATATTGACCTTACCGGTTTGTTCGGACAAGGAACCGCTCAACGAACCTTCCAAATGCAATCTTTTTCCCGATCTGACTTGAGCAGGACATTTTAATTGGATTTTTTCAGGAACCGGCAACCGGAGCAACGGATCGCCGAAAAGATGGAACATCGCAACATGATCCGCAATCTGATCATCAAGTTGTTTCGGAACCGGATCGAAAGTCTTCGCCATGATCTCCACCTTTTTTCGAATCGACCGATGTTGTCCGAAGTTTTTTTCAACTGTTTTTTTCGGCTCCGACAATGTCGGTTTTGGTGGAAAAAGTGCATGTTGTTTGGCTTGCCGGAGCAACGAACCGAATGTCAAACGGTTATTCGTTGAACTGCCGTTGATTGAATTTGCTGAATAATCATTTGCCGGATTGCCGTATTTGGGGGCGATTTTTTCTTGTGCATTGAAAAATTCTTGCAGAAGTTCGAGACCAAGAACGCTCATTCCGTAAGGCATGGTGGTTCGGGATGCTGCCAAAACGGCAACAGAACCTTCCGGTTGGTGCATTAGTTTTTCGGCAAGCGAACACGTTTCCCGATCGAAAAC
>JAISQH010000537.1 GCA_031274385.1 Planctomycetaceae bacterium
CCCGAATCAATTCTTCGGTCTCGTTGAGAATACGCGGATCAAGAAGTAGCTGAATTTGTGCTTCAAAAATATCGGCAAATGTTTGCCCCAACGCACCGCGTGTGGATTCGCGGTTGACGGCGATTTCATCTCTGGCAAGATCAACCGCCGTTCGAAAACGACGAATTTCCGCTTCGAGTGCTCCGGCATCAATAAATTGTTCCGGGATCCGAAAACCTTCTGTTTCTTGGACAAACGCTTTACCAATAACCACTCCCGGAAAAACCGGAATACCCTGAAAAATTTTCATGCCTGCTCTACCTCGTCTTCAAAAAACCGGGCGTTGAAGAGCGCGGCAATCGCGCTTAAGGCTGCCTCAGCATCGGAACCAACAACTTCCAGAATAACCGCATCACCCTGAAAAGCACCCAACGACAAAAGATCCAAAACACTTCGGCAATCCGCAACATAACTGCCCTTCCGAAGACGAATATCCGAAGTAAATTCTTTGGCTTTTTGTGCCAACATACTGCTCACCCGCAAATGCACACCGCAACGGTTGGAAATAAGCAATTCTTTGATCAATTTCTGTTCGCGGGTCATAAAAAAAACGAAATGGAAAGACGGCGTTACGCTGTCAGGAAATGATATTTTTTAAGTTGGGGTGAAAAAAGAAAATAATTACAACGCCCAAAATTCATGTAACCATTCGCAATAAATCCATTTTTACGCTACAAAAAAACGTTAGCAACAATATTTACCGTGAACGGTTACTTTTTTTCCTGCCGGGTATTTCAGGAACTTGTATCGGCTTTGAATTGAGGGTCATCGTTTGCAACAATAACGCGGTGGTCATTTGAGGGTCTGTTCCAACAGTGATTATGTTTTTTTTCCCGTCTAAAGTTTCATCGGGCAATGGAATCATTCTCTCAGAACCTTCCGGTTGATACAAATAAACATCCAACGCTTCCTTACAAGCGGCATAAACCTCCTCCAAAGAATCTCCTTCTGTTACACAACCCTCCAATTCACAACATTCAGCCCAATAACCAATTGGTTCCTTGTGCAATAGAAAATGATAATTCATTCTTTTCCTTTTGCGTTCTCACTTTTTCACGAAACAAAAAATCAATCTAATCGGTGAGGTGTTAAATCTCTATCGGAATGAGGCTGGCCCGCAATTACCGACAACATTTCAGGTTCGTAAGATTTTTCTTAAATTCACCTTTATTTACCGAACATATTATTGTCGGCTTCCTCCAACAGGGACAAAATGTCGTCTTTTGTTTTCGATTGCTTCAGAAAACGGCAGAACGTATCATCTTTTAATTGTCGTGTAATATGTTCCAACGCACGAAGATGATCTCCCGGACAATCAGGCGGTGAAACCAAAAGGAAAAAGAGATAAACTTTTTCACAATCCAAACTGTCGAAATCAATTCCTTCGACGCTGACGGCAACAGAACCGACAAGCCGTTCGACGCTGGGATGCTTGGTATGAGGAACCGCAATCCCGCGTCCGATTCCGGTTGAGCCAAGCTCTTCTCGTTTGGAGATTGCTTTGACAATACTTTCGTATTCTTCTTTTTTAATGCCGCCGGCATCGAGAAGTGACTGAACCATTTCACGAATCACACCTTGCTTGCTGGCGGCTTTGATCTCCGCACTGACGGCTCCCGGCAAAATAAAATCAGCAAATTTCATTCACCAACTCCTTAGTTAGTTAATAGTTATAGTTAATAGTTATGAGTTAATAGTGAAACGATAAAAAGAATAACGTAGGATAACCTCCCCAAAACCGGGCGAGCCATACTTTATTCGCGATTAACGATTGACTATATTTTGTGATCCTGAATTTTTTCTTTATATTTTTTGATCTGCTGCTCCAATTTGGAAACAACCTGATCAACCGAAGCAAACATATCTTTTGATTGGTGATTTGCAACGAAATCGTGTTTATGTTCTGGTGTGACAATGACTTCGATCTTTGGCTCGTCGGCTTTTTCAAGATCGACAGTCACATCAATTGACATCAGTCGTTCGAAATAACGTTGGAGTTTTTCCACTTTTTCAGTTATTTTTTTCTTTGTTGCTTTACTCAAATCACCGTGTCTCGTGGAAATTCTTACCTGCATGATCAAACTCCCGTCTTGTTAATCTAATTTGTGATAAAACAAAAATAAACGGCTTTCAACACTGTGTCACAAAAGAAACCAGAAAAATGTCGAATTTGTTGTAAGCCGTTAAGTCAAAAGAAGTAAAAAGAACTTATCGACAAGAAATCAATCCTGTCCCTTCTGTTTTACGTCTCCCCAACCTGATTCTTAACCCAAACATCCCGACCCATCTGAAACCTATTGATAACAACAGTAAATATTATTTTATCAATTTATCGAAAAAAAAAAAGGGACGCCGGATCAATACTATGAGAAATACAAAATTTATACAGTTTAACAACTTATTTTTTCGACGCTCTTCCAAATCTCAAGTTTATTATATCATTCACCTGAAACCAAGTACAGTCACAAACGTTTTTTCACAGTCAATCTGCAAAGTTTAAAATAAGTTGCGCACAATGGCACGAAGGTCACAAAGGCGGGATTAAATCTTTCTCTGATTATTCCAGATTTGCGGGGGCTTTCTATTGTGGATTTATTTTATCAAAATGCCTTAGGGCAAAATATCATAGCGTCGGGCAACGCCCGACGAAACAATTTTCAAACACGTTTCGGGGCAACGCCCCAATCATCAATATCGTTGCGGCGTTGCCGCGAATGGATTCTTATGAATCGTTACGTCGGGCGTTGCCCGACGCTATGATATTAAGCCCCTTCGGGGCATTAAAAATCATCACCTCTGCCAGTCACCCCCCAAATCTGGAATAATCAGAACAAAATATAAAGAATGGACTCTCTATTGATTAATTGATTGATTGATTAAATATCCTTCGTGTTCTTTGTGCCTTTGTGCGCAATAATAACTATTTGACTTTATTTTTTCGTTTTATTTTTTGTTTTTTTTCCGAACAAGCATCGGCAATGATTCTTCGGTAAAACTAAACCTTTGGGCGATTTCGGATTGTTCCGGTTCGGCGACGGCATTTTGAATCAGGTTATCAGGATACAAAGAAACAATCTCTTGCTTTTTGGGTAACTGCTCGAGGAGTGTCTGGTCATTGGTGAGAAGTCCTCCTTCTGCCTGATAAATTCCTTGACCAATTTCACGAATGGCAGCAATTGATTCTTTGGCAACCGATTTTTCGGCAATCGGTTCTTCGGCGGCTTGTTGTGATTTTGTTTCTTTATCGAAGAACGAGTCAAAGTTAAAATCCTCACCAAGCAATTCAATTGCCATTGGAGCAATATCCGAACGAACCGCATCAGAATTTTCGTTGTCATTATTATTATTATTATTATTATTATTATTATTGAATGAGAGTTCCGGTAATTGGGAAGGTTGGTTTGTGGAATCGGTTGAGGCGGTTATTTGAGTAAGAATTTTCTGATCGTCCGATTCGAACAAATTTTGTTCGTTTTCTTGTTCCATTTGTTCCATTTGTTCCATTTGGTGAAAGCGGCTTTCGGGACTGCCGTCTTCTTCAATCCGTAACGAAAGATCGGCTGGAATTACCGGCGGATTTTCATTAACCATCTCATCAAGAACATTATTGATTCCCAAAATATCCGGTAACGAATTTTGATCGGCAAAAACACTTGGAGGATTATTTTCTGTTTCTTGTAATTGGGAGGTTGTTTCCGGTTGCGGCGAATCAAGATCATTCGGTTTTTCCGATTCGGAAATCACAGAAGAAAGAAGCGATTCTTGAATCAAGTCGGCAGCCGATACGGTAACAATCGGTTCGTCAGTCGAAACCGTTTCGATATTCTCTTCGGTTTGGGACTGATTTTCAATGTTGTCGGGATTTTTTTCGTTCTCTTCGTCAAGAGAAGAATCGTATAATTTGACCGCAGCACTTCCCTGTGTTGTTTCCCTTTCCTCCCTTTCTTCCTGATCAATCGTTCCGTCTTCCCAGAGTTGCCGTTGGTACAATTCGCGCAACACCAACGAAAGGAGTAATCCTATTGAAAAAGGAACCAGTACAAAAAAACAAAGAATAAAAAAAAACACGGGCGTTGTTTGAGAAAGGGAAAATATTACAAAAACTTTGAAATAAAAATACGAAAATGAAAACCGGATCACCGTTCACGGATTAGGAAATCGGGTACGGTTTTCATTTTTGTTGTCAACACGGGAACAGCAATATCAATATGTAACTGTCTATTTTGTTTTTAATGATTGATGTTTTAGTCAATTATTTTAGTCAATTATTTTAGTCAATTATTTTGGTAAATTGTTTTGGTAAATTGTTTTGGTAAATTGTTTTGGTAAATTGTTTTGGTATTGAATAAAACAACTCCGAAGGAGTTCCATTTGGATAACCCCGTGCAAGCGGAGCGCAGCACGGGGTAAGTCATCACAAATTTACCGGAACTCCGAAGGAGTTCAATTTTGATGTTTGTGGTTAC
>JAISQH010000598.1 GCA_031274385.1 Planctomycetaceae bacterium
CTTTGTTTGCGAGGCTTTCTCTTTCGGTTTCCGAAAGACAAAATATTTCAGCAGCCGCACAGATGACATTGTGCTTGAAATTTTTTTGTTTGAGTACTTGACGGATTGTTTTTCCAATAAGAAATATATTGTTTCCGTACTCCAATTAGTTTATAGACATCATCAAGTTTTCTTATGCCGTTTTCCTTTTGGTAGGTCTTTGCTAAATCCCTCAGCGATTGCATAAAACCTTCTTCAAGTTCAATGCCACGTTTTGCAAGCCATTCGTAAGTTTCTTGGTTGTTCATCTCTTTCCCCTTTCATGTTATATATGTTGGGGGAAATGTTATTTCAATTCAAATCAAAATATTTATTGTATTGCCTGTTTTTATCTACTTCTGCTAACGCCTTCCTAATTCGACTCACCATAGCATAATTTGGCTATATTGTGTTATGTAAATTTGTTCCGTTATGTTAGAAATAACACAAACACAATTAATTTTATACGATTTTTGTTAAAAATTTGTGTTGTGTGTGTGCGGTTTTATTGAAAACTATCCGCTGAAACCTTTATCCGACAGTGCTTTTCGGTCCACCATGACAAAATACATCTATTATGTTATGGTGAGGTCTCAAAGGGTTAAGTTATCGGCTTTTTGGTAAATATGACAAAAGTATTTACAATTATTCATAAAATTTGAATGTATGCCTGAATACGGTTTAATCTGTTGTTAAGACGTGTTTTAAACAGGGGTTCATTATTACTGCGTCCTTGTATAAAAGCGGATTTTGACCTAATTGTAACTGAACACCCAGTTTGATTATTTGTAACGGGCAGTTTGAGTATTCGGGATTTTCTTAATTATTATTGCAGGAATGCCGCCTACAATAACATTGGCGGGCACATCTCTCATTACCACCGCCCCGGACGCAACTATGCTGTTTTCGCCAATCGTTACTCCGGGAAGTATGGTCGCATTTGCTCCAATCCATACATTTTTCTTGATGTGAATATGCCCAACCATTAGCGATTGCCTGTTGTCGGGCGAAATAGGATGTTCTTCCGACAACAAACTGACCTTTGGTGCAATCAACACATTGTCTTCTATTGTTATACCGCCCAAATCTAAAAAAACACAGTCAAAGTTGATAAATACATTTTTTCCGATACGGGTGTTTTTTCCATAGTTGATGTACAGCGGGGTAAACACAGCCGTGCTTTCGTCAATTTCGGTTGCGGTGATTTGCCCCAACAAACTTCTTATCTCTGCCGGGTCAGCGGAATTGTTCATCTGAACGAGCAGGTTTTTTGCAGCATACGAAATCTCCCTCAATTTATAGGCTTGAGGGTCACCGGGCGGTATTGTTTCGCCGTTTCGCAATCGCTCAAATATATCTTTCATTTCAGATTATCCTTGAAAAATGCTTCCAGCTTATCAAATGGAATAATATCAATCTTATCATACAAATCAACGTGAACAGCGTCAGGGATAATCATCAACTCTTTTGGCTTGGAAGTCGTTTTGTAAATGTCCTCGCTGAAATAACGTGAGTGCGCTTTTTCACCTGCAATTATTAAAATTGGGCGCGGCGAAATCTCTTTGATATAAGTTAAAATCGACATATTCATAAAAGACAACGCATTAGTAGCCGTCCACGAACCGTTTGAGTTGATTGAGCGCGAATGGAAACCCCGCTTTGTTTTGTAGTAATCAAAATAATCTTTTACGAATTGCAGTTCGTTGCCTTCTATTTTATCAGGTAACCCTTTGGATGCAAATGCGGGCGTTCCGTTTTCGGCATCTTTCCAGCGTTGTTCACTTAATTGTTCTAGGATTTGAGTGCGTTGTTCTAATGTTGTTGAGTCATTGTAACCTTTTGACATCACCCTCGACATATCGTACATGCTCGTTGTTGCAACTGCTTTGATACGCTTATCGACGGCCGCGGCATTTAATGCAAAACCACCAAAACCGCAAATTCCAATTATGCCAATCTTGTTTCTGTTAACAATTTTCTGTGTTCCAAGGAAATCTACTGCGGCACTAAAATCTTCCGTGTTAATGTCAGGCGACGCCACATGGCGAGGCTCACCGCCGCTTTCGCCCGTATAAGACGGGTCAAAAGCAAGTGTAACAAAACCACGTTCGGCCATTATATTTGCATAAAGTCCCGAAGATTGTTCTTTTACTGCACCAAAAGGTCCGGTAATTACAAGTGCAGGCAAGGGTTTGTTACCGCTATTTTTGGGGATGTACAAATCACCCGCCAGTGTAATTCCGTAACGGTTTTTGAACGTTACTTTTTGCTTTGTAACCTTGTCACTCACTTTAAATGTATAATGTTCTGTTTTCATAGCAATCTCCTTAGCAAAAGTAACTGTGGCGGTCAATAAGAGTACACCTAACGTCATTAACGCTACTTTTTTCATTTTTTCTCCATTCTATTAAGTTTTAAAGGAGCGGACTAACTTTTGCCTTACCCCAAACTCAAGTATAACACAAAAATTTTACGACTTCATTTATATTTATTCCAAAAATTTTCGGGCAAGAGAAGAGACTTTTGGGACTTTTAAAAACAAAAATTTCCGACTTCACAGGACGCCTCTATCTCAAACACAATGCCTCTCTCGGCGATTGTAACCAATATGGCCGCTATACCAAACTGCTCGTTCAGTTGTACTAATTGTCAAAACCCGCTCTGTAATTGACTTTTAACACTGGGCCCGGAGGGATTCGAACCCACGACCAAAGGATTATGAGTC
>JAISQH010000602.1 GCA_031274385.1 Planctomycetaceae bacterium
TCGCCGGATAAATTCGGGTCGAATTATCCGACCGTATAAAATGACATTACCAACTCGACAACAAGTGCAGACCACATGAATTCCGCTATGGACCCCACCTTGATGATCACGATGTTTTATTATCTCCGTTCAATGTTCATACGCCGTCTCTTGTTTTGGAACCGGGAAATTACGTTTGGAAATATCGCGGTTTTGACAAAAACGGTTCGGAAACGGGGTGGAGCCGGGAACAAACATTTATTGTCCCGAAAAACGCACGGTCAATGCCGTTGCCGGTTCGCAATGAATTATTGGAACGGATTCCGACGGAACATCCGCGAATTTTTGTTCGTCCCGAAGGAATCGCGAAACTTCGGGAACTTGCGAAAACCGAACTCTCCGGCGAATATAAAAATCTTGTCAAACGTTGTAACCAGTTGTTGAAGAGTCCGCCGGACACAACGGAACCGGCACTTTATCAGAACAAAAACGCTTGGAAAAATGAACTGGAGACATGGTGGGGCAACCGAGTGAAAACAATTACCGTTCTCGAAAACGCGGCAACACTCGCTTTTGTTTGGAATCTTGACGGCAATGAACAATATGCCGAACTTGCCAAAAAATTATTGCTCGCGACGACGGCATGGAATCCAAAAGGAGCAACCTGTTATCGTTACAACGATGAAGCCGGAATGCCGTTTGCTTATCATTTTGCCCGAACTTATACGTTTATCAACGCGAAACTGACGGAGGAGGAAAAACAGCGTTGCCGTAACGTTATGAAAATTCGCGGCGAGGAAATGTACAATTATCTTTGTCCGAAACAACTTTGGTTTCCGTACGATTCGCACGCCAATCGTGCCTGGCATTTTCTCGGCGAAGTCGGGTTGGCGTTTCACGGCGAAATTCCCGAAGCCGATGATTGGATTTGGTTTGCTATGAACAAATTTTACGCTGTTTATCCGGCATGGTGTGACGATGACGGCGGTTGGCACGAAGGCGTTTCATATTGGAGTTCGTATCAAATCCGGTTTTGTTGGTGGGCGGATGCCATGCGGGCGGCGTTCAACATCAATGCGTACGAAAAACCCTATTATTCGCAAATCGGTTTCTATCCGATGTACTTGATGCCGCCGGGAAAAATCGGCGGCAATCTCGGCGATCTCAATCAGGATTACAAATCAACTTCTTGTCTCGAAATTGTTGATATTGTTGCAATGCAAGCGGACAATCCGTATTGGCGTTGGTATGTCGATGCCCATAAAACGTTCAAAACGCCGTCGAATTATTACACGTTTATTCGAAAAGCGGCAATGATTGAGCGCAAGACTGATAAAACGGCGGTCAACATCAAAGAGCCGACTGATTTACCGACCTCAAAATTGTTTAAGGGAACCGGTCTTGCCATGTTGAACACAACGCTGTTTCATTCGGCAGACAACATTCAGGTTCAATTCAAATCGTCTCCGGCTCCGTTCGGCAGTTTTTCGCACGGTTATGATGCCAATCATTCGTACATTTTTTCGGCGTGGAACGAAAACCTCTTGATTAATTCGGGACGCCGTGATTATTACGGCAGTCCGCATCATGCCGGTTGGATGTGGTCAACACGATCCGAGAATAACATTACCGTTGACGGCATCGGGCAACTCAAGCGAAGCAACAAAGCTGTTGGAGAAATTCTTCGTTTTGAAAGTCTCCGATTCGACGACGGAGCCGAATACGATATTGTGATCGGTGAAGCGGCGAAAGGTTATCGTCTCGAAAAAGGGGCGGCGGAAGAACTGGTACAAAAATATCCCGGCGGTCAGGTTCTTGATGGTTTCCGCCGTCATCTTGTTTTTTTGAAACCGGATGTCTTGATTATTTACGACCGGCTCAAGGCGGTTCAACCGGCAACATTCGAATATTGGCTTCATGCCAAAAATCCGTTTCAACCGCTCGAAAAATATTTTCCAAACGGAAAATCATCCGCAAACGATGCGTTTTTTGCACAGTATCTCAAGAATCGGCTTCAAAACGTGAAGTTGACTGACCCTGACGCCGCTGCGTTGTTCGAACCGATCACCGAACAGCAGGGAATCGGAGTTCGGGTTGAGAAGGCGGCGTGTCGTGTTGATCTTTTGTTACCGGAAGGGTTGACGTTCACGCAAACAAATCAATACGATCCGAATCCGCAACCGAAAATTTCAGTACGCGAATGGCATTTAACCGCCAAAACGCCGAAACCGCAACAAGATATTGAATTTTTACTCATTGCCAGACCTTGGAAGGTTGCCGAAACGGAAACGGTTCCGGCTCTCGACGCCCAATATGAACGCCGGAACAACGAGTTACTGCTTCATATTAAGAGCAACGGAAAACAACGAACAATCCGCTTTCCTAACTTACCAAAAAATTTGTCCAAAAATTCCGACGCGGTTTCGGCAAAATGAAAGAGATTGCGAGCAAGACCGCAAAAAAATGAAAATCAACCAACAATTTCTCCGCATCTTCTTCGTGCCTTTGCGCGCAATCATAACTATTTGAATTTTGCAGTTCGACTGATTTCTCACTTTTTCCGTCATTCATTGATATAGACTCTTTTCACTTGAATATTCAGGCTTATTTTTTCTTTTCTTCGATCATCCAACGGGCAATTTCCTGAGTTAAAAAGAACGGTGCTTGCAAATTGATTCTCATGAGCCATTCGTAATTG
>JAISQH010000625.1 GCA_031274385.1 Planctomycetaceae bacterium
GTTGTGTATCGTCGTGAGGTTCGATCAAATAACCCGGCGGAACAACCAGATTGACCCGATGATCAAGAACCGATGTTTCAATCGGACGAATAAACGATAACGAAAATGGCGTTGTCATATCGTATTCGATGGAAACCGGCGGAATCGAATATCGAAACACCAATTGAAATTTGAACAGGGCTTCCGGCAACATGACCAATTTTCGGCTCCAATTTTCCGGGTTTGTTTCCGTTCCGGTCAAAGCAACATCGCGCAATTCCAAAGACCGATTCCCGATTTTCACTTGTAAATGACCGTTTTCTTCGATTGATTTGGGAACCAGAAAATACAGTTTTTCAACCGGAACATACGAAACATCGTAGGAAACAATCTGATCAACCTGGTCATTTTGATCACGCAGCCGAATATCCGTACGCATTGTTGTGGTTATTTTTTGCCGATGATACCGGATATTGGCAACAAAAACCGCATCAACAGGTTCTGTACGATAAAATAACGGTTCCTGTTGCCGATCAGGAATATCGATTCGAATAGTTTGCGAACGCCGGCTGCGGCGGGTCAATCCTACTGTCCGTTTCAGTGCGGAATGTTCCGATTCTTGTTCCGGTAAAACCAAACCGGAATCGGTATTTTCGTCAATCGGAATCACTTCAACATTATCCGCCGGAACAATAACAACCGGAGCCGGTTCGCTCCATGTCACCAACGGTTGAGGCAAAGGAACCACCAATCGTTGTTTTCCTTCGCCTTCTTCCGTCGAAAGCGGACGATAGGCTTTGAGTTCGATTTCAAAGGTGCCGTCAGCGGGAGTCCGAAAAGGAATGGTTAAGAGACCGTTTTCATCTTGCTCCACTCCGACCATATCAATCATATTCGAAGGTTTGATTTCGCCGTTCCATTTCCAACCGGGCAACCGAATAGAAAGATTTTCCGTCTTGGAACCGAGAACTTCGTACGAAAACCGAGCCGTTAACGAAAGTGAACCTTTATTGATTCCGATTTGATATTCCGGTTTCACATTGGTTCGGGGCTGCGGCGACACAATCCGACCTTGTAACAAAAACGGCTGCGAAAAAAATTCAAATCGGGTATCAATTCCTTCTTGTGTTACGGAATCGGAAATTTCGGTTCGCCGGATACTGCGGATTGGTTTCCAGTTTGAACGCATATCGGCTGGAACAACCGTAGCAAGATAGCCAAACTGCCGTTCCGCGCCAATCACTTCAAAACCGCTAAGATCGCGCCAAACATCCGTTTTTTCAGTATCAAGTTGTTGTATTGCTTTGAGCCGGATGTTGACGGGACCGGGCGTTTTGCGTGGAAACCGGATTTCCAGAATCGGAGAGGTTACGGTTTTGTGTTGTTCCTGAACCAAATCGAACGAATATCCGCCGGCGGCGTATTTTTCTGTTGTTTCACGATCCAACGCGGCGCCTTGCGGCAACCGAATACGCAGCCGGTCAAATGCAGTGGACGGAGGACTGCGAACCGGAAGAATGGCATCATAAACAGTTGATTTGGCTTCCAATTGCGCTTTAATCGACGCATCTTCAACATAAAGAACCGGACGATCATCAAGCGGTTCCGTTTTTTTCTTACGCCATGAAAGTTCGAAATCAGGACTGAGACCAAGTATCTTGAATTGGGTCAATTTCTTGTCCGGCACTTCGGAAGAATGAAGCAACGCTCCTTGTGAAACTGTTGCCACGATGTCTTTTTCATCAGGAACAGCCAACACGAACTGCGAACTAACTGCCTGCGGAAATGAAATGGCAAGCCGGTTTTCTTCGTTACCGATACGGGTCAGAGGAAACCAAAGCGACAACGTTAATTCGTAATGTTGTTCAGACGGTACTTTTTCTTCCTTTTCTTCCTTTTCTATAATAGCGTTACGTTCCGGTTTTTCCGGCAATTTTTCAGGAAAAGCAAGGGGTGTTTCAAGTTCGTTGGTTGGTGTTTCCGGCGTGAGTTTTATCAATTGGCTTTGAGGTCGAAGAATCGCAACATATTGACCTGATTGAGGATCGACGGTTAAATCCAGAGAACCCGGTCCGGTACAACGGTACATTGTTTTCGGGGTTCCGGTGGTTGGCAAAATCCCTTCTTTCATACCGATTGGAATGAGAAGAGGGTGATGATGAAATGTTGTCAAAACGATTCGGATTTCGGCTTCAACCCGGTGATTGACAACTTTTCCGGTGACGTTAATTTCTTGCAAACTGAACGGTGGTACGGGATTTTGCCGATCCCGCAAGAGAAAATTCCAGAAATCGTCCAAGTCTTCGAGGGGCCAACCTTTAGGCAGATAAAGCAGACGTTTTCCTTCGGAGTTGAAGATAACAACAGCGTCTAGCGGAGCCTGTTCAATGGCTGGCGAAGGCGGTGCCATTTTGATCGAATCCGCCGTAACATCCCGAACCGCCGAACTCTGAGCCGTAACGTCTGACACCAAAAACCAGACGCCAAGAAGACTGAGTATCAGCAATCGGATTCGACTGTTGAACGGAGAAACCAAAGTCATTGGGAAGAACAGAACGAGTAAAACTGTAAAACTGAATAAACAGAGACAATTCTATCATTTTAATCAATCTTAGACATAAGATAAAGTAGGGAAAATAAAAAGAGTTAAGCAATAACAAGAAAATAAGGACACTGAAAAGTACAATCAGTGCAATCCTTAAAATAGACTCACTTCACAATAAAATTCGGTTGCGTCTTTGCTCGCAAATGAAAATATATTCATTCCATTTTAGTTTTCGGTTTTATTTTTTTCCCGTTCCGTTTTGGAATTTCCAACAGGCAAGGTACGGAGCCTTGTTATACCACACAAGTCGCGTTAGCGACGGGGGCTTGCCCCCGAAATGATTGATTCTTTTCATACGCTTGCGTCCGGCAATCAATTTAAAGGAACTTCTAAAAACCGAGACTAACCACGAAACACACAAAATTTCACGAAAAATACAAATGTTGTAAATCGTTTATAGCAAAAAGTTGTAACAAAAATCCTTTCGTGTTTTTTTGTAACTGTCTATTTTGTTTTTAATGATTGATGTTTTAGTCAATTATTTTGGTAAATTATTTGGCAAATTGTTTTGGTATTGAATAAAAACAACTCCGAAGGAGTTTCATTTGGATAACCCCGTGCAAGCGGAGCGCAGCACGGGGTAAGTCGTCACAAATTTACCGGAACT
>JAISQH010000039.1 GCA_031274385.1 Planctomycetaceae bacterium
GATTTGATTTATTGTAAGGTTTGTAAGGAATAAGCAAAAACGAAAAAACCAAGAGGGGAACTCGTTTCCTGTTTCCCAATCAAAAGAACGTGTCCTATTGTATCCAGAGGATTTCAAATTACAATGGACGGCGTGTGATATTTTTATGAACGCTGTTAACGCGGTGATCGTAATGACGACGGTCAACCTGTTGCCGGAAGTTGCGATGGAAATTTTGACGGAAACCGACTCATCTTTTTCAGAAACGCCGGAAAATCCGATCTATTGGCTTGAAATCCGTCAAACGCGGCGAAATTATTTGTTTTATGTGATTCTGTTTTTTGGGATACTTTCCGGGATTCTTCCTTTTTGCCTGACTTATTTCGATTTTCCTAACTGGTTTGCATCATCGCCCGACCGGATTATTTTATTTTTACCCTCTTTCTATTTATCAGCGTTTGGTTCTGTGATAATTCCGCTTTTTTGCGGTTTGAAGCTGGCGTCCCAGCAGTTGAACAACGATTTGACGTTGCGAACCCCGCTTTTGAGCCGTTCCATCCTTTGGGGAAAACTGCAAGTCGGTTTAACATTGAGCGTTTGCCTTTACACGCCGTCGTTTCCTGCCGCGTTCTTTTGGGCGTTCAACGGCGAACCGGCATGGCTTCTTTTTTGTTCTGCGGCTCCGATTTTAACGGCTTGTTTAACCATGATTGCACTTGGTTTTCTTGCCGGTTCGAAAACGCCGGTATTGCGGGGCGTTTTGGTTTGCCTTTGTTTTGTTTTTCTTATTGCCAATTCACCGCTGCTGCTTTGTTTTTTTGGTTGTATCGGTCAATTATTCCATGATCCGACATTTCTTTTGCCTTGTTTCTTTGGGGTTGCGTTTTCGGTAACGCTGTTGACGATGATTTCCGGTCTGATTTTCTGGATGGGGATTGCTCTTTTTTTCCGCAATCCCAACCTGATTCATGTCTTATTCGGAATGGGAATCCTGATTGTTCTTATGACGCCTATTCCGTTGCTCATCCTTTTGGTGTTGCAACCTCCTTGGTTTTCCGTGTTGGGAACCATCTTAATCTGGACTGCCTATTTCTTTTCTCCGGTACTTGCCGTTTATTGCGTGATGAAATATCAATAAATAGAAAACCCCAAAACGTTTGCGGTACATAACAAAATGCTGATTGTTTGGATTTTGTGGTAAGTTTACATTTGAAAGGAAATTCCGGTTTGACCCTTTCAGCGGATGTTCCTTTGGTTGCGTTGACGTTTTTTCGTCTAAGTTGTTGACATTAAAGGGTTTAGGTCAAAAATTTTGCAAAAAAATATGCCCAGTAATATTTTTTATCTTTTGCTTTTTTTTCACTAGTGTCCCAATGTTTTATTAAAAATTTGTCATAACTACTTATTTTTTTGCTATTTATGTAAAATTTTGACCTGTATCGATTTCAATTTCGATTGCAAATAAAATCTATATTTTTAGCATTTTGTGTAGATATTTCGCGAAAAAAGCGGAAAAATATAATTTCGACACAATAACAATCTACACCTTTTACAGATTTTATAATCGTACAAATTTCAATCTGGCATTTAATTTTAAGCGTTTTTACATAAAAATTTACAAGTGTCTAGGTCAATTATTTTCTAACACATTGATATTATTAGAGTTATAATGGGACACTAGCGAAACTTCGGATTAAAAAATAGCATGAACAATGAGAGAACTTGGTAGTAGGAAATTTTGTAAATCATAACAATCCCTTCAATTCTGTTCAGACAAGGTGTCAGGCAAGAACCTACATCCAGTCCCTTCAATGTTTTTTCAAGACTATCCGAAACAATCGGCAATTTTTTTCGTATTATACGGGTCAGGAGGAATATATCGGGAACTATTTAGGGTAAAAATGTTTGCATCGGAATCGTTTATGGGTTATAATCTCCGAACGGAAACGATGATTTTCCAAAGTTGATGGTTTACGGCATCGGGACGTTGCCGTTTTTTGACAGGGACGGATCTCTGGACGAATTGTACCAAGTGGGAATGATTAGATTGAGCTGAAGACGTTGACAGTAAAAACGATCCGCTTTTGATTCAATCCCATTTCCCATCCATCCCCCATCCTCCCCTTGAATCAACACCAATCATGAATCGTCCCACGTATCGAATCACCTACATTCCCCAACTTCTGGGTTTGGCAACCGTAATCATTTGCTTTATTCAATGTCCGGTGATTCCGGCTCAGTTTTCCAACCACCCAACACTCCGTTTCACTCCGCCAATTCTTTCGCCGGTCAACGAAACCCGCCCCAATCTTGATCGTTCGCCTGATTCAAAGGTTCTTTTCCATGTTTCCGATGATCTTCCGGCAGGTCATGCTTCAACAAAATCACGGCAAAAAGAGACAATTCCGGTTATTCCGCCGTCTGTTTCGGAAACATCGAATCCGCCCCAACGCCCTTTGAACTCGCCGCTGTTTGTTGTCCCGCAGAAAATCAAAATCAACAATGTTTTGCCCGGACTCCCCGATGCCAATCTCTCTTCCAATTCATTGACGGAGTTGCCGCCGCCGATTCAACAAGAAGAACTCGACCTCGTCTTGCAACACGGAATCGAATTGGAAACCGAAGCCCGATGGATGGATGTTCTCAATCATTACGAAACCGCATTGCAAATTTACCGGAATGATAATCAGTTGATGGATCGGTATCGTTTAGCCCGGTTTCATTACGATGTCGGACGGCGATTCCGCGATTCAAGTTATCTTGACATTATTTATAAGTCGGGATTTATTGACACGCTAAATTTTTATGAAGAAATTATAACACGAATTCAAAAGGATTATGTTGATCTACCGAATTGGGATCATTTATTCCGGCATGGAATTCAGGATATTAACATCGCCCTGTCCGATTCGGGATTTCGTACAAGAGCCAACCTAAAAACAACACCGGATAAGATTGATGCTTTTCTCGAAACAATGCAAAAAACAGCGGATGGTTGGACGATTCGCAACCGAGATGATTTGAAAAACGGGATTTTGCGATTGGCGGAAATGGCACAGCAACAAATCGGATTGAATCCGACCATAATGCTGATGGAATTTATTTGCGGTGTTGTCAACTCATTGGATCGTTACTCGGCGTATCTAACACCAAACCAGTTGAGCGATCAGTTTTCGCTGATTTCCGGCAATCTTGTCGGTCTGGGCGTCGAACTTCGTTCGGACAGGGAATCGCTGTTGATTGTCCGTGTGATTCAAGGCAGTCCGGCACAGGAAAGCGGACTCAAGGACGGTGATCGGATTTTATCGGTTGACGGCATTTCGACCAAAGGGCGTGATACGGACAGTGCGGCGGATTTGTTGCAAGGTTCAGAGGGAACCGTTGTTCGGTTGCTTGTCAAGTCCGGTCTGAAACCGTCAAGAGAAGTGCAAATTACACGCCGTCAGATTGAGGTTCCGAGTGTTGAGGATATTCGGATGCTCAACGATTATCTTGGATATGTTAAGTTGACGGGTTTTCAATCGAAAACCGGCGAAGAAATGAAATCGGCGTTGCTCGAACTTGACCGGCGCGGAATGAAATGTCTGGTACTTGATATGCGGCGAAATCCGGGCGGTTTGCTTCAAATCGGTATTGAAGTGGCGAATCTGTTTCTTGACAAGGGGGCAATTGTCCGAACTCGCGGTCGGCAGAACAATTCCGACTTTGCCTACATGGCAACACCGGATGAGACATGGGATATTCCGTTAATTGTTTTGATTGACGAAGAGAGTGCCAGTGCTTCTGAAATTGTTGCCGGAGCGATTCGCGATCACAAACGCGGTACGATTATTGGCAAGCGGAGTTACGGCAAAGGAACGATTCAGCAAATTCTTCCGATCAATTCGGGTGTGCCGGGGCAAGCAAAGGTGGGATTGAAATTAACGGTTGAGAAATTTTATTCTCCGCTTGGTTGGTCTTACAGCGGCGTTGGAGTTTCGCCTGATATTGCGGTTGAAACGGAAAAGCGTTGGAGTTTGGCTCGTCCGGTGGATGGAAAATTACAAATTCCGGTCATTGCCAAAAGCGTTTCAAGTGATTCGGCTGACCCGTTCATCCGCCAAGCAATGATAACCGCTCAAAAATTAGTGAAAGGCGAATAGCCGACGGCAAACGTTGACGCTTTTCTTACGGTAACTGCGATTATGGAAATTTCTGCATTGGGTGCGGTTTGCGGGCTTGTGATTGCGATGGTTTTCAACGAACGCCTCCGAATGATTCCATTGAAACATTGATTGGTTTTGTACTGGTTACGGTCTCAACACTGATTCACGGTTTCTTGTTCTAATACGGCAACGCAACAACATTTATTTTGAAATAACAAAATGACAATGAGAGAATTTGGCTGATTATTTCATTTTTTGTGGGGAACAATTTTAATAGACTTGTTCCATTATTGTTGTTATTGTCAACAGATTTTACAGATGATACAGATTCGTTTTTGTTAAAATCTGTTCAATCTGCGTCATCTGTTGACAAAATTCACCACTCCTAACAAAAATCGGACAATATGAAACAAGTCT
>JAISQH010000045.1 GCA_031274385.1 Planctomycetaceae bacterium
CGGAGTTCCGGTAATTTCGGGATTTTACTTACCCCGTGCTGCGCAAGCTTGCACGGGGTTATCCAAATGGAACTCCTTCGGAGTTGTTTTTAATTCAATACCAAAACAATTAACCAAAACAATTAACCAAAATAATTTACTAAAATAATTTACCAAAACATCAATCATTAAAAACAAAATAGACAGTTACATCACGAATTTTCTTTGCGTCTTTGCGCGCAAACTTGAAAAATTAAAATAGACAGTTACAACCGCACGCTCGGGAATATCACTTCGCTTGGAGCTGAGAAAATCGCACGGATTGCTCAAGTTCTCAAAAGCGAAAAGTTGATTCCAGCCAGCGAAGCGTTCGATATTGTTCGCACTCAGCCGCACGGTCATGTTGACGCGATTCTTACCGCGATTCGCCGCAAGCGCAACCTTCGCTCGAAACGATGCCGAATACATCTTACGTTTTCTAGACATAATATCTCCTTGAATAAAATTGACCGCCAAAGCGGATCATAGTAAAATTTCATCCAATATACCATTGTCCAATTTACTGGGGACACCTCAATTTTTAAAATTTCAATTATTTAATCGATAATCTCCTCATGTTCATAAAAAGTAAAAAAGTTCATCGTCTTTGGATATTACACGAATTTTTTGAAAACACAAACCCCCAATCAAAATTTTTTTATTTTTTTTCAATCTTTTTCATGACTAACGCTAAAAAGTTTAAGTTAAAATCGTTACCAATTTAATTCGCTTGCTTCTTCCCAGTGTTCGTACAGTAACGCGATTTTGTCTTGTTCTTCTTTAATTTCAAGATGGATTGCCTTTGTACGTTCGCCGTCTCTCGCAATTTCAGGACGCAATAAATCTTCGTTCCAAGCCATAATTTGGGTTTCCCGTGCGAAAATTTCTTCTTCAATTTCATGAATTTTTCGGAACGGAAACTTGCGGACTTTTTTTTCCTTTTTGGGTTTCGTGCCATCCAATGGAACCGTTTCTCCGGTCTTGCCCTGTTGGTTTTTCCAATGTTCTTCTTTTCGAAGCGGCTCTTTGTGTTTTTTAACGGCGGAAAAAGGTTGAGCGGTTGGGGATTTTTCTGTTTTTGTTTTTTGCTTTTCCGTTTCTTTTTGTTTTACTTCTTTTTGTTTTGTTTCTCTTTGTTTTGCGTCTGTCTTCAAAGCGTCCGGTTCCTGATGGTTGCGGCGTTGATTTTGCCGGATTGTGGAGACCATCGCTTTGCCAACACCGCCGGCGGCTTTTCTGTCCGAAAAAGCATCGGTCAAAAACGGATCCGCCATCAGACCTTTCGAGACCATGTGCCGGAATGTCGAGTAATTTCCTTCCAACGTTTTGAATCTTGCATCGGGTTGAATGATGAGCAGATGATCGGCAACACGGTCAACAAAATACCGGTCATGCGAAATAAACAACACCGTGCCTTCAAAATCCCGAACCGCTTTTTCCAACGCCGCTCTTGCCCAGAGATCGAGATGATTTGTCGGTTCGTCGAGAATCAAGACGTTGGCATCTTCGGCGGAGAGTTTGGCGAGTGCCGCCCGGCAACGTTGACCGCCGCTCAAACTTGCAACCGTTTGCAACTGCTGATCTCCTGTCAAGCCGAACGCACCCAATAAATTCCGGCGAGCCGGTTCTTCAAAGATTTTTTTAGTAACAGGTCGTATCGCATCAACAACTTGCATCGAATCGTCCAGAACATGCAATTGCTGATCGAAGTAACCGATTTTAAGTCCTTGTCCGTGAACAGTTTTACCGGCATCGGGCGCGATTTCGTTCAATAAACAACGCAGCAATGTTGTTTTGCCGCAACCGTTTGGTCCCAGAATCGCCCATCGTTGACCGCGTTCAATATCGAACGTTAAATCCCGAAACAGCGGTTTGCCCGGCGTGAAACCTTTGGAAAGTTCCTCGCAACGAAACACGATGTCACCGGTTCGGCTTGGTTTATTGAAGTGCATGGGCGGCGATTCGATTTTTCGGGGCGGATCGGCGGGAGTTTCCATGATACGTTCCAATTTTTTCCGCCGATCTTCCGCCTGTGCCGCTTTCATGCCGTAATGATTACGCCGGATAAATTCTTTTGCTTTTTCAACTTCCTCGATATATTTTTCATACGTTCTTGTTTGAACATTCAGGCGTTCTTCTTTCAGGGCGGTGTATTTTGAAAAATTTCCGGGATAATCATCAATAGTTCCGTGATACAATTCCAATGTTCGATTGGTAACGCGGTCGAGGAAATATCGATCATGCGATACGAGAATGACGGCTGCCGACGTATCGTGTAAAAAGTTTTCGAGCCATTCTGTTGCTAGTAAGTCGAGATGGTTGGATGGTTCGTCGAGGAGCATGATGTCCGGTTCTTCGAGCAGCAACTGAGCCAAACTCAACCGATTCATTTCCCCGCCGCTAAGAGCAACAACCGGTTTGGTGAGTTCATCGTCCGCGAAACCGACGCCGTGCAAAATCTTTTCGATACGATGGTCAAGATGGTAAGCGTCATGACGTTGGAGTGATTCGTGAATCCGGTCATATCGGGCTGCCAACCGGATTAATTCGGTTTCATCGGTTGTTTGAGCCAGTTGATTGGCAAGATGTTCGGCTTCGTGTTGCATTTCGAGCAACGGAGCTAATGCCCGTTTTGCTTCTTCGAGAACGGTTCGATGGGAAGCGGTTTCGGGACGTTGCTCCAGATAACCGATGCTTGTTCCCGACGCTTTGTCAATGGAACCTTTTTCGGATTCTTCTCTTCCGGCTAAGATATTGAGCAATGTTGTTTTTCCGCAGCCGTTGGGACCAACCAAACCGATCTTATCCCCGGCACGAAGTTGAAACGAAACGTCAACCAACACCGGGTCTGCCGAAAAATGTTTGCGTAAATGTTCAACTGTTAAAATAACTTCCATGTCGAAAATTATACCTAACCACTCAAAACTTTCCAGTGACTGTCTGAACTTTGATTGCAATTGTCTGAACCTTGATTGCAACTGATTGAATTGATTTATCTGATTATTGATTTTTTAATCCTCAATCATAGTCCATCATTTAATCAGCTTCAATCAAAGTTCAGACATCAAAGTTCAGACTCTTTAAATTTGGGGTTGATAAGCCGTTTAAATTCCAAACTTTTTGTGCCAAAATTTATCAATAAACCAATTTCAAGATTGTACGCTTCCAGATAGTTGATGGCTTGGGCAAGGTGTACCTCTTCCAATTTTGTTATCGCTTTCAATTCCACTGATATTACATTTTCTACCAGAAAATCGACACGTCTTGTACCGATTTTCTCACCTTTATAATAAATTGACATCTCAAATTCCCGCGCAAAATTCAAACCCCGAAAAGATAACTCCTTTCCCAATGCCCTTTGGTAAATGACTTCCTGAAAGCCATTACCCAAAATTTTATGTACTTCCATTGCACTACCAATAATGTTGCCAGTCAATTCTGAATATTTATATTGTTCGGTTTTATTAGACGTTACACTTCAAAATACCGTACTAATTCTTCAACAATTTCCGGGCAACGATCTGCAACATCGTTGGCTTCCCAACGGTCATCCGGTTTAACATAAAGTTCCGAACGCCCATCCAACATTTTTCGGAAAAACCAATCCGGCGTTACAAGAACCGAACCGCTCTTGCCCGTTATTCGCAACGTTTCATGAATCATTTCGGTTTTTTCCCGTACAAGATTGAAAACCGGTGAATCGTTATCCGATAAATTGTTCAGAAAAGAAGCCAAATCGTCCGACCGGAACAATGCCGGAACCCGAACCGATGCTCCAAAACCGTCTGGAAACCGTACAAAAAGCGGTAATTGGAGATTTTCACCATACAAATTGTCGTCCGCCCCAATCCGCCCATGTTCTCCAAGCGAAAAACCTCGCGTCGAAACAAACAGGAATAATGTTTCATTACCGAGTTCGCCTTCCTCAAACGAATCAAGCAAGCCCGCCAACGCTTGATCAAGAACCGTTACGCCGCCGGCATAAGTTTCCATGACAGATTGAATTTTATCCGGGTCAATTTCCGTGTTCATTTTATTCGGCAGATTCACGTTCGGCGTGTTCGGCGTGTTCGGCGTGTTCGGCAAAAACACTCTGGGCAACTCCACTCCGGGATACGGAGCCGGGTCTTCGTCCGCCTGATACATCTCTCGATATTGTATCGGAAAATCCCACCGACCACGAAAGCCCTGAAAATGCGCCCAAAGAAAACATGATTTCACACTTCGTTTTTGTTCTAAAAATAAATCAAGAGCCGCCGCAAAACTATTAAAAAATTGCGTTTCCTCTAAGGTTTGAACCGGTTGACGATCCCGAAACGGTTTTAACCGATAACGTTTGTCAAACTCGTTGGCTTTGGCATGAAGAAAAATTTCGTCATCATCTGTCAGTAAAATCATCCGGTCTTTTCGTTGATTCAATTGCCAAATAGAATCGAAAATTGCCGTCAATTCCAGCGTTTCAGTGTAAAAACGGTCAAACAACACCGATTGACACGCCAACGCATCCAGCGTCGGTGTCTGAATCCACGTGTTACCGTAAGCACCAATCATGCCGCAGTGCAAACCATCAATAGAAATACAAAAAACATTCATAAAAGTCAGTTGTTAGTAGTCAGTTGTCAGTAGCCAGTAGTCAGTTGCCAGTGTTGCAAATAATTTATTGTTCCCAAATCCCCAATCCCAAACCACAAATCCCAAACCACAAATCCCAAATCAAACGAGTCCCCAATATTTTCTTAAAAACCATTCGAAGCAAAGAATCAAAATAAAAGCAAGGAGTAATCCCCATGAATCAAAGAGAGATTGTTTTGTTTCCCGTTTTTCGACCAGTTCATTTGATTTTGTGATGAGTTCATTGAGAAGCGAACCTAATTGTTCCGGTGCTACACTTCGTCCGCCAGTTAACTCTGAAATATTTCTCAGTAATTGGGGATAGGCAACCGGACTATCGAGTTCAAGATTCCGGTCGTACACCATGAATCGGGCGGTTGCTTGACGCGTGGCGGCATCCGGCGGGAGTGACTCGTGGGACGCCTCAACCCGAATCGTGTAATCTCCCGCAGCATCCGTCGAACGAAACGAACCGGTCGGCGTGCCTTCCTCGTTCACCAGCACAACCCGTTCCTCCATCCCGTCCGGTTTGATAACAGTTGCCGTTGCCGCAATATTTTGAAGTTCGTTGCCGTCCGGCGATTGAAGGAAAACCTGAAATTTTGCCGTTTCTCCCGGCAACAACCGAACCTGATCAAGCGTAATCCAACAATCGCCCTCCATCACCGACTCCATTTTCGCAAGCCAAAGAACAACCTGACGCCAAAATCGTTTATGTTCCTCCACAAATCCGGCAAGACGCCAGCGATAAGTTGAATCCCCCGCAAACGCCAGAACCCGCCCAAGACCAAACAGTTGCGAAACGAGAATTTTCTGATCCGTTTTTGGGTCAATCTTTTGATCCATTTTTGGGTCAATCTTTTGATCTTCGGAACCGACCGCGAGTAATGACGCACCCGGTTTGAGTTTACCGAACCGGTTTGCTCCGAGCAATGGCGGCAGGCTTGCCCATAGTTCTGCGTTTTTATCAGGATTCGGAGTTAATCTCAAAACGTAATGCCTTCGTCCTTCGGGAGTTAGAAAAATCGAAATGGGAATGGTTTCGGGCAAATGAATGTCCTGACGGATGGGAGCGTCCAACGGTTGACGATCCACGTTCCGAAGTTCTATCGGCGAAATGTCGGCAAGCGGCGTTTCGGCGTAACCTCCGGCAGCAAACGCATGATAACCGCCAAGCATCATCAGACCGGCTCCCTCACGAACCCGATCCGCTAACGCTTGTAATTCTTCCGGTTTAAACGCTTTCGAGTCAAGATCGCCAAGAAGATAAACATTGTATTCACCCGGTTTGAAAACATCTTCTGTCCACGCGGGACGTTCACGAGTAAAGCGTTCCAGACGAGTTTGAAACGATTCCCCTTTTTGCCCTCCGACACCGATTTTGCCAACCCGAATCGGACGGTAATCAACCCGAATATCGGCGGAAGCGTTCAATGATTGCATGAGCAGTCCTTGCTCCATGTTCCGTTCGCCTTGAATGAACAAAACGGTCAAACCGCCGTCAATAACACGGACAAAATGACTTTGTTGATTATTGGTTTCGATAAGTTCTTTTTCCTGTGTCGGAACAAGAACCGTGTATTTGAAATATCCGGCTTTGGGCGGAGCGTAAGACAACCGAAACGGAATACTGAGTCCATCGTCCTTGCTTTGGACTTCGATTTCCGAAACCAATTTCATTGAACCTGATTCTTCTTCGAAAAAGAGTTGAACAGGCACCGGTTTGTTCCGATAACCGGTGATTCGGAGCGAACCACTGACGAGAAAAACATTTTTGACAAAAACCCGATCATTTGCCTGAAGGTCATTGACGGCAATATCCTGAATATCCGGCGTACCGGTTGCCTGCCCGAATGGAACCGTATAGAGTGGTATTCCGGCATCACGAAACCGTGTTGCGGCATCTTGCGGCAGGATGTCGCGCGGCGGTCGGGTTCGTTGGGTTCCGTCGGAGAGCAAAATTGTTCCGAGAATTCTTTTGCCGGAAGAAATATTCCGCACCGCGTCCAATGCCGCACCGAGTGCGGTTTCTTTCCCTTTTGGTTGTTCGGGAAAATTTTCAACGAGCCCGTCCCGAATTTCCAACGGAACAAGCGAGGAATCAAACGCAAAAACGTTGATTTCTGCTTGTGATTGCAGACGTTTGAGTTGCGGGACAGCCTGAAGCAGTGATTCTTTGGCGAGTTGAAATCGGGTATTTCCGCCTAATTCATCGGGGCGGCTCATGCTTTCCGATTGATCGAGCAAAATATTCAATGTCGAGGCGAGTTGTTGCGATTTTGTGTACACCAGAGTAGGGCGGAGCATTCCGAAAAGGAGTAAAAAAAACGCGGTAAAACGCAATACCATCAAACAAGTTTGCCCTGTTCGCGGCAACCGTTCTCCTGCCGGTCTGATACTCAATAAAACGGCGCCGATTGCAAGGGCTAACCCAAAAACAACCCAATAATAACCAAAAAGAGGATAAAACGAAAAACGAAACATAACAAAGAAAAACAAAGAATACAATCAAAATTTTTTCTTATTCTATTGTAGAATTACAAAATTGGCAATTGAAAGGAAAAATAGAAAATAGAAAAATACCGAAAACCTACATTAAACTTGTGTAGATATTTTTGGGAACTTCTGGCAACTTCTAAAAACTCTTTTTTAACCACGAAAGACACAAAAAAACACGAAGAATTTTTGTTATCATTTTTTTATGATAAACGATTGACAGCAATTGTATTTTTCGTGAAATTTCGTGTATTTCGTGGTTAGTCTCGGTTTTTAGAAGTTCCCAGTCGAAAAAATCGGCAATCGTTCCCAGCAAGTTTTCACAATTTCAAGTTATCAAAGAATTGACACATTTTGTATCAATTTTAGAGCATTTTGCAACTCCGCGTTTTCACAATTTCAAGTTATCAACTTGGTATTAGTAACTGTCTCTTTTATTTTTCACCACGAAGGTACGAAGATTTTTATCTCTTTTCATTTGAATATTCAGTTTTATTTTTCCCTTTATGGAGTCAACAGGTAGGCAACTCCAAAACGGAACGGGAAAAAAAGAAAAACGAAAACTATTGTGGAATGAGTATAAACACGAAAAATCTTCGTGCCTTCGTGGTGAAATATCCGTTCCAATTAAAAGACTTAAAGGGCTTCTGCTTTGGCAGTGCTGTGGACGGCAGGCGTGTATGTTTCCGCCAACACGTGTTCGTAAATCTCAAAATGTTTACCGGTAATTTTTTTGACAAGATCAATAAGAGCCATTGCATCAATACCGTATTCCCGCATCAGGTAACGGCGGCTCGCTCCGTGAACGAATGTGTCCTGCAAACCAAGCCGGTACAACGGTTTACCGCAAGCCGCTTCCGCCATTTTTTCAGCTAAAATCGTGCCTAAACCGCCAATCACACTGTGATTTTCGAGTGTAATGGCTCCGTATTTACTTCGGGCGATTTCTTTTACAATTTTCGGATGATCAAACGGTTTGAGGGTTGAAATGTGATAATGTGTCATTTTAACGCCGTGATCGCACAAGGCGGCAA
>JAISQH010000049.1 GCA_031274385.1 Planctomycetaceae bacterium
TTATCGGGCTGAAAATGACAGTACACAATCAAAATACCCCTGTCCAAGAAATGATTACGTTTTCTTGGTTGCCGCAACAGAATGGGTTAATTCCACCGTAAGTCCTGATGCCAACAAAGTTCCGTGGTGGTCTTGGGGAGCAGTGATTGACAGCGGAGGAGTCAACCGAGAACATCTTCTCCGCAGCCCATTTCGGCGTGCTCCTTTAACAACGGCAGAAGAACCCAATCCCGTCGGCAGTGTCAATTATTATATTGCCAAAGTAACTGTCTATTTTAATTTGCGCGCAAAGACGCGGAGAACCCAACAAACATCTTCGTCGTATCCGTTATCGATTTTATTGTTGAATTTTTTTCGTTTGTGTCAAATTAAAAAGGAACACGATCAAAAATAGAACAAGTTGAAAACAATGATGATCTTCTTTGCGTTTTTGCGCGCAAACTTGAAAAACAAAGTTACTCGCGATTGTCTCAAAATTTTCGGAGGGTTGCATAGACAACATCGAAAAATACCGTATAATTACGTTAAGTACATTAGTTTGATGTTCTCGATAACTCTGTAATGTGTCCTCCTTCTATTTAATTGATTCTCTATTTAATTGATTTGAAGTGAGCATTTACAAAATGACTCGTGAAAGACACAATAATAGTTACCGTTTCTCTAAACCCGCCTTGCGGCTAAAACACAGAGCGGATTTGATGTGACCAGCCCAACTCCAACCCAACCCTATTCTCATGACTACTGCAACCCTTGCCCTCCCCGATATGAATAACCTGAGCGAAAGCGGTGTCGATTTCGTCGATGAACCGTATTTCGAATCATTATTGAAACATAATGCCGTGCCGGATCCGGGACGGATTCGGGAAATTATTGCCAAATCAAAAAATAAAGAAGCCTTAGCCGTTGAAGAAACAGCGGCGTTGCTCAATGCCGATGAGCCGGAACTTGTCGAACAAATTTTCGACACCGCAAGGCAACTAAAAAAAGATGTGTACGGAAATCGGATTGTTTTGTTTGCTCCGATTTATGTTGGTAATTACTGCGTGAATGATTGCGCTTACTGCGGTTTTCGTCGCAGTAATCCCGAATCCATCCGGCGGACATTGACCACCAACGAATTACACGAACAAATCCGCATCATGTTGGCAATGGGGCACAAACGGACAATTGCCGTTTTCGGAGAACACATGAAATACGGACCGGAAGTGATTGCCAATTGTGTGAATGAAATTTACTCTGTTCGTTACAAAAATAATTCGATCCGCCGAATCAATATCAATGCCGCCCCGCTTTCTCATGAAGGTTACCGGATTGTCAAAGAAGCCGGAATCGGAACCTATCAGGTGTTTCAGGAAACGTATCATCATTCAACGTATGCCCGAATGCACCCGAAAGGAACACGGAAATCGAATTTTATGTGGCGGCTTGATTCTCCGGCTCGTGCCATCGAATCCGGTTGCGATGATGTGGGACTTGGCGCGTTGATCGGGCTTGCCGACTGGAAGTTCGAGGTGCTGAGTCTGGTCGCTCACGCAGCCCATTTGATGAAACATTATCGAGTCGGACCGCATACCATCAGCTTTCCGCGCATCCGACCGGCAAGCGGCGTTACGATTAAAGAAGTTGCCGAACATGATGTCAAGGACGATGATTTTCTGCGGCTCATTGCGATTTTACGATTATCGGTTCCTTATACCGGCATGATCGTGACCGCACGCGAACCGGCAGCGTTACGCAAAATCGCTCTCGGCTTCGGTATTTCACAAATTGACGCCGGAGGTCGAATTGAAATCGGCGGTTACGTCGAGGCAGGAGACGCTCAAACTCAGGCTCTCGAACGGGAACAATTCGAACTCGGCGATGTTCGCCCATTGGACGAAGTGGTTTGTCAATTGCTCAAAGACGGTTACATTCCGAGTTTCTGTACCGCGTGCTACCGATTGGGGCGAACCGGCGAAGTGTTCATGGAACACGCGATTCCCGGCTTTATCCAAAATATGTGTACGCCGAATGCCCTGACAACGTTACAGGAATACCTGACCGATTTTGCCTCGCCGGAAACCAAAAACGCCGGCGAAGAAATGCTAAAACAAGAATTTGACAAAATTCCGGACGGTCATCAGAAATTTGAAATTCTTGACCGGATCGAACGAATTCGTAACACGGATGAACGCGATTTGTATTTCTAAATTGTAAATTGAAAAACATAGAATAACGTTTACCTTCACTCTCCACTATCAACTCTCCACTATCAACTATTATGATTCGTTATTTTTGTATTGTGGTTATTTTCATGGTTTCGGGTGGTTTTGTTTTGGCGGCAGACCAACTGAAATTGCCGTCCAAACTCCCGGCTCATCCGCGTCTTTTTTTGACAAAACAACGCGAAGCCGAAATCAAAGAACTTGTCAAAACAGATTCGTTTCTTGATCGGCAGGTTAAAGAACTTCTGAAAAAGGCGGATCGGGTTAAGAAAGAACCGTTGACGGAATATAAAATTCCTGACGGAAAACGGTTGCTCCAACAAAGCCGCCGAAGTATTGACCGGACAACCGCTCTTGCTTTTGCGTACCGAATCACCGGCAACAAAGAATATGCGGATGTTGCGATTGAGGAGATGCTTGCGGTTTGCCGGTTCAAGGATTGGAATCCGTCACATTATCTTGATACTGCCGAAATGGCAACAGCGGTTGGACTGGGTTATGATTGGCTTTACGATGTGATTCCCGCCGAAAAACGTACCGAAATCAAAAACGCCTTGATCCGGCACGCATTGACAACCGGTTTGGAAATTTATGAAAAAGGCGGTTGGTGGGCAAAAGGGAACAATAATTGGAACGAAGTTTGTAACGCCGGTTTGACCATCGGAGCCTTGTCCATTGCGGACGAAGAGTTCTCAATTGCCGAAAAGATTGTTGATTATGCTGTTAAGAGTTTGCCTAATGGATTGACTGCGTACAAACCGGACGGAGCCTATCCTGAAGGACCCGGTTATTGGGCTTACGGAGCGTCGTTTAGCGGTTTGATGTTAATGGTTCTCAACGATGTGTTCAACAACGATTTCGGTCTCCTGAAAACTGAAGGACTCAATAGAACCGGTGATTATTATATGGGCATCATCGGACCTAATTATCGTTCTTTTAATTACGCTGATGCCGGAAACGGCGCGGATCCGTCGCCAATGATGTACGCTTTGTCGTTATTCTACAACCGCCCCGATTATGCCGTTTGGCTGCGAACGTTTTTGGAAAAACAAAACCGGTTTGCAAGCGGTCGGCTTGCCGTGTTCCATGCTATTTGGTACAACCCGAAGGGAACCGCAGTTGATTTTGCCCAAACGCCGCTTGCCCAAAAATATCGCGGAGTTCAGGACGTTTGTACGATGCGAACCGCGTGGAATAATCCTGATGCCGCGTTTCTCGGTTTCAAAGCGGGTAATAACCGTGCCAATCACGGACATCTCGATATTGGTTCGTTTGTGTACGAGATTAACGGCGTTCGTTGGGCGGTTGATCTTGGTGCCGACAATTACAATATGCCCGGCTATTTTGGTAAGCAGCGTTGGGATTATTACCGGTTGAACAACCGAAGTCATAACACGCTGGTTATTGGTGACAAAATTCAGAATCCGTCAGCGAATTGCAAACTTATTGAATTTGAACACGGTGAAGGCGGGAAAACGATTGCCAAAACGGTTGCGGATATAACGGCGGCGTACAACGGGCAAGTCCGATCCGCCAAACGAACGGCAACGTTACAAAAAGACGGTTCGGTGATTATTGAGGATATTCTGGAAGGCGTGAGCGAACCGGTTCGCTGGGGAATGATGACCGGCGCAACCATTGAAATAAACAGTAAACCCGCAACTCTTTCGCAAAACAAGAAAAAACTCCGTGTGGAACTTGTTTCTGAAACAGTGAAACAATTTGAGGTTATTTCTGTTGCGCCGCCGACAGAACAGGAAAATCCGAACAAAGGTTTTTCGATGCTTGCCGCTGTTGCCGTTCCGAAAGATGGCAAGGTCTCAATCCGTGTGGAAATGAAACCGGTCAAATAATTGTAACTGTATCTTTTAATTTGCGCGCGGAGACGCAAAGAGGATTTGCGGAGATTTTTTTGTTTGTGTAATATTAAAGAATGATTTTGGTCAATGTTTTGATCAATGGTCTTACTAACATCCCGTTGTTCGCAAAGATTTTAATAACGTGTTCGTTTTGAACTATGAATTAAAACAATTCCGTAAAACAA
>JAISQH010000082.1 GCA_031274385.1 Planctomycetaceae bacterium
TTAACACCGGTTCATCCCAATGCCCGGATCGTCCTGTCACGCGATCACGATATTGACACCAAAATTATTGATCAACTGATTCCCATTGGTTTCGGGCAACGCGGATTGTTGGTGAGTCCGCCTCGAAGCGGGAAAACCGTTCTGATGCGCAAAATGGCGGCAGCGGTTCAGGCAAATCATCCTGATATTTACGTTTTCATGTTGCTCATTGACGAAAGACCGGAAGAAGCCACTGAAATGATCCGGCAACTAAAAAATCCGCGTTGTGAAGTCATTTGCTCATTTTTCGACGAAGTTCCCGCGCGGCATATTCATATTTCGGAAATTGTTTTTGAAAAAGCCAAACGTATGGTCGAATACGGTAAAAATGTTTTTATTTTCCTTGACTCGATTACGCGGCTTTCGTTGGCGTGGAATACGGATCATTCGCTTGATTTGTCCACTTTGAATTTGCAGGCTCCCAAAAAACTGTTTGGGTCTGCCCGTAAAATTGAAGGCGGCGGTTCTCTTACGATTCTTGCTTCGGTGTTGACGGAGACGGAGAATCCGGTTGATGATGCGGTTTACCATCAGTTTCGCGGAACGGGCAATCTGGAAATCCATCTCAGCCGTTTAATGGCGGAAAAACGTGTTTGGCCCGCCATTGACATTCACAAAAGCGGAACACAACACGAAGAATATCTTCTTTCTGACAACGAATTACGGCAAAATTCGGAATTGAGACGAAAGATTGCGGAGATGGACATGACGACTGCGATGGAATTTTTGAGAAGTTGCCTGAGCGGTTAAGAGACGGAATTTGTTTTCCCTTATTGAAACTAACAACTGGCTACTGGCTACTGATTTTTATTTTTTACTCTGATGATTCAAGACGAACTTTTAACGGAATTGGCGCAAGTTAAAACTCCTGATGAAGCCGAGCAGGTTCGGATCAAATATTTGGGTCGCAAAGGGATCATTACGAATCTTGCGAAGGAAACTGATTTCAGTCAACTTTCGCCGGAAGAAAAGAAGAATTTCGGTCGGGAACTGAACCAACTCAAAAACTTTGCAACCGAAAAGATTCAGGAAACGGTGAATCGTTTTTCTGTTCACGGTTCGGAAAAAACTCAAATCCATCGTTTGCTTGATTTAACGGTTCCCGGTTCTTCATGTTCTCTTGGGGCGTTGCATCCGATCAGCATGGTTCAGATGGAGTTGGAAGAGATTTTTGAGGGGATGGGTTTTACGGTTCTTGACAGTCCTGAAGCGGAAACGGAATTTAATAATTTCGAGTCCATCAACATTCCGTCCGACCATCCTGCGCGGGACATGCAAGACACGTTCTGGTTGCAGAACGAGATGGTTCTTCGCACGCATACTTCATCGAATCAGGTTCGGGCGTTGAAGCGGTTTGGTGCGCCGTTTCGCGGTATTTTTCCGGGTCGGTGTTTTCGGTACGAATCCATTGATCCGAGCCACGAAAATACCTTTTATCAATGCGAAGGTCTTATGGTTGACCGTCATATTTCGGTTGCTCATTTGATTGGAGTGATGAAGACGTTGTTGAGTGAGGTGTTCCGGCGTGACGTGAAAGTTCGGTTGCGTCCCGGTTTTTTTCCGTTTGTCGAACCGGGCTTCGAACTTGACTTGAATTGCCTGTTTTGCGGCGGCAGTGGTTGTTCCACTTGCGGCGATGGCTGGATTGAATTGATTCCCTGTGGTCTGACGCACCCGAAGGTTCTGGAGTTTGGCGGAATTGATCCGAACGAGTTCAGCGGTTTTGCATTCGGTCTTGGTCTGACCCGGCTTGCAATGATGAAGTACGGCATCCGAGACATCCGCTATTTCAATTCCGGTGATGTCCGGTTTTACGAACAGTTCGCGCCAATCATTTAGTAATCATGCGCCAATATTTTGTTTTGAGTGACCTGTTGCGCATTCATTTTTGTTTTTCCGTAGTCGCGCAGCGACGGGGGCTTGCCCTCGAAATGATTGTTTTTTGTACGCTTGCGTCTACAACCAATCCATTTCGTCTGCAATCAATTTAAGGGGAAAGCCTTCGTCGATTCCTATTTCGGGGGCAAGCCCCCGTCGCTAACGCGAATTGTGCGGCAAGCCTTGCCCCTTGAAATTCATAACCCGCCGAAACGTCGTTTTCTTTTGGAAAAATCGTCAAGAGCCTGCGAGAACAGCGTTACATCAAAATCGGGCCAACATTTTTCTGTAACCCAGATTTCAGCATAACTCAATTGCCAAAGAAGATAATTACTCAGCCGTAATTCTCCCGCAGTGCGGATCAAAAGGTCAGGTTCGGACATTCCGACCGTGTAAAGATGGTTCGAGATACAATCTTCATCAATCGTTTCAGACGGAATCGCTTCCGTTACAATTTTTTTGACCGCATCAACAATCTCACTACGCGAACCGTAATTAATGGCTAAACAAAGTCGAAGCCCTTTATTTTCGGCGGTTATTTCAACGCTTTGATCCATTTCCCGAAGGATTTCTTCAGGAATCCCTGTTCGACGCCCAATAATGGAAAGCCGGATTTGGTTTTTCATCAAGGCGTTGCGCTCGCGAACCAGATATTCATGGAGCAACGACATCAGAAAATCAAGTTCTTGTTTAGGGCGTTTCCAATTCTCGCTGGACAGACAATACAAGGTTAGTTGTTCAAAACCTCGTCTGGCACATTCTTCGGTAATATCACGCACCCGAACCGCTCCGGCACGATGTCCCTCATGGCGGGGAAGACCCTGCCGGTTTGCCCAACGCCCGTTGCCGTCCATAATAATCGCAATGTGCATCGTTGTTATGCGTAAATCTGTAATAGTAATTCAAAAGAAATTCATCAAATCAGGTACACGATCTCAAATAGACTTGTTCCAAAACTTGAAAATTGTGTAATAGGGTTTTAGTTTTGTCAACAGATGATACAGATTTTACAGATTTTCATAAAAAACCAATCTGTAAAATCTGTAAAATCTGTTGACAATAACAACAATAACGGAACAAGTCTCATATCTAATTAGCTTCGAAGAACCGGTGGTTGGTGCCTCCGGTTCCGATTTTGATTTTGACCGGTTTGAAACATTTCGGACAACGCCCTTCATACGCGGTTCCGTCTCGATTGATGTAAATGCGAACGTAAATGCCGCAACAATTAAACTTGACACCAATAAAACGGCGCCCGGTTTTGTTCGGATTCTCAATGTCCGAAGAGGAAACCGGAGAACCCAATACCGGTTCGCTGGAAAGATCAAGTGAAGACATCGGATTGTAAAATTGTAAAAAAATCTTTAAAAACAATTCAATTTTACTCGTTCTGAATTTCGGGATGTGACTTTGTGGCAATTCAAAAAAGGATTATACCATCTCCGCCCTTTTTTTACAGCCGGTCAATTGGCAGTTGTTGTCTCTTTTGTTTTTTACAGGTGAAAAACAAAAGAAACCGCTCTTGACGTTTTTTTCAAAAAACGGTATGGTTCGTGTTCTTGTTTTCTCGGTTTGATTCTTTGTTTTGACGATTTACATGGGGTTTTCGGAAAAAAAACGGTTTGCCGGACAAAACCAATTAGTAATGAACGTGTTTTTCACGTTGATTCTGATTTTCGGGACATCCTGCCATCTTTTCAAGAAACCGGAACCCATCAGCAATAACTTTGATCACTTTTTGCAACAAGGGCAGGAATCATTCAATTCGGTTGGCATTGAGATATTCACGATCCGCACCACGCCTCAGCAACACGAATTGGTTCGGCAACTTTGGTTGGAAGTCGATGAACAAATGCTTGCCCCGTCACTTCGCCGTGATTTATTGGAACAAGGAATCCGTGTCGGGGTACTGGGCGATCTTTTAACGCCGTCCTTGTCGCAACTGATTCATGTTACGGGCGACGCGAAGGCGGGGAATGTCAATACGTTTGGTGATTTCCAAGAGGTTTCTATTGCTGAAATCCCGCACGATCCCGCCGTAACACGGCAATACCGTAACTTGCTTCCCGATATGCGGGCGTCGTTAAAAGCGTTTGAAGACCCGGTTCCTGAACTGTCTCGTTTTTGGTTCGAAAACGGTCAGTTTTGCGGACAAACTTATAAAGACGCGTTGGGGTTAATTTGTGTGAGTGCGATTGCTCAGAATAACGGAACGGTTCGGTTTGATATCGTACCGGAACTGGAATACGGAACAACAGAACGGCGAATCCGTATCCATTCCGCCATGATGATTCCCGAAAACGGTCGTCCGAGATTGCCGTTTGTCTCGCTTACCGTTACACAACATCTTTTGCCGGGTCAATGGATCATTATCGGTCCCGCGATTCAGAATTGTTCGGGGATTGGTCGGGTCTTTTTCATTCGCGGCACCGAAGAACCGGAACAAAAAATTCTGGCAATCCGGTTGATCAAAATGAAAAAAAAGCCCCCAAGCGGTTCCAATCTTCCCGACCCGGAAAACAACGATTTTTCTTTTCCTGAAAGAAATTAGTTTATTTTTTGCTTCTTTTTTTTCGTTAATCTTGTTTTTTTGCAGAGTTCCAGTATTTTATATCATATTAATTGAATTAGTTGAAAACTTCGGAGTTTGTAGCGGTTTTCCGTTTTGGAGTTTTCAGAGTTTTCAAATGACCTTTCATTAACAATCGTTACAGGAGAATCTATGGCACTGAGGCGGATGGACAGTCCACGTGACAACAAGGATGCTGGTAAACAGCGAGTCAATGAGGCGATTCGTATTGCGCAAGTTCGGGTGATTTCCGCAGAGGGAGCGCAACTTGGAATTTTGAACACGTCAGAAGCGTTAGCGATGGCGCGTCAGGCGGGTCTTGATCTTGTCGAGGTTGCCTCTGACAGCAAGCCGCCGGTTTGCCGGATCATGGATTACGGCAAGTTCCGGTACCAACAGAAGAAAAAACTGACAAAACAACACACGCATCAATCAAAACTCAAAGAGGTGCGTCTTCGACCCAAAACCGGTGAACACGATGTCGCGGTCAAAATCAATAAGGCACGCGAATTTCTAATGAACAAGGACAAGGTTCAAATTACGGTTTCGTTTAAGGGTCGCGAGTTAGCCCATATCGACGAAGGGGAAAAAGTACTCAATCATTTAATCGCCGAACTGGATGACATCAGCAAAATTGAGTCACCGCCCAAGCGTGCCGAAAAACGGATTATTTGTACTTTAGCACCAAAATAAGTTCGTAATGTAACGCTCCGTTAAAGCAGGTTTTCCTAGCGTTCCGTTTATGGCGTTTCAATTAAGATAAGGTAGGTAGGCAGCCTTTCTCCGAAACATTTGGTAAATAGCGTCGGCGTACTCGCCGACTTTTGTTTACCGGAAAACATCGCCTTCCGTGCTTCAATTCGGCGAGTACGCCGATGCTATTGGCTAAAAAACTCTCGGAGAGAAGTTCCTACCATTCTTAAAATAAGCTCCGAAAACAGAACGGTAAAAAAAGAAAACCGAAAACGAAAGTGGATGAGTCTATACTCTTTTCACTTGAATTTTCGGTTTTATTTTTTCTTTTTGACTCCAACGGGGTCAGAAAGAAATAAGGAACCAATTGCATGAACAGTTACGAATCAGGCAGAAAAAAATCTGATATTTATTTGAAATTCAATTGACATTTGATTTGTTTCGTGTAAACTATTCCAGAATGTTTCAACAATCCAGTCCGTTGTGCTTTTCAACTGGTACAACATGATTGATTGTTTTGGGTTTTACCATTTCAAATTTTCAGTAAGGAGAATCGCCATGAAAAAACTAATTATTACGAAAAATCAAATGTTAAACTGGGCAACTGAGACAATGACGGGGGGGGGGGGTAAGATGTAGTGGAGAGGTAATAGTTGAGAGTGGAGAGTTTTCGTTCTTCAAACGTTTCTCTGCAAAATCACCAACTCTTATTCGTTATGTTCTACCGGGCTTTACGTTGGTCGAACTTCTTGTGGTGATTGCGATTATCGGTGTTTTAATCGCTCTTCTATTACCAGCGGTTCAAGCGGCGAGAGAAGCAGCACGACGAATGCAGTGCAGCAACAATTTCAAACAACATCTCATTGCATTGCACAATTACCATGACACCAACAACAGTCTACCTGCAACTCGTGGTTGGGTAAATAAAATCTCGGTAACAAATGAATACAGTCGTATGGATGAAGAACGTTTTGGTTCTTCATTTTTCATGTTGCCATTTCTCGAACAAGTTACCGTTTACAATGATGCTCTTTCAGTTGTCAAGACAAAAAATGATGCCGGTAATTATTGTTACCCTTATAATTTGCCTGACGTAACCATACCGAGTTTTTGTTGTCCTTCAGACCCTGAATCACGGAAAACCGCTCTGACTGTTACTCATGGACGAACCAATATTATGACCTGTCGCGGTGATATTCTCGGACGTAACGAATATTATTCAGGAAATAGTGCACCCGGTGTTCCTAATTATCAGTCTTATATTGACGGTATTAAACGAGGAGCATTGTCCCCATTTCAATTCAAATCGTTGGCAGGTATTTCTGATGGAACATCCAATACGATTATCTTTAGTGAATCCGCTACATCGTTTGCTGTTTCGGAAAACAAGAATATTCGCGGCGGAGTTTTGTCGAATTTTTCTGGAACAGGTTATGCGTGGAATGGTAACGCATCCTCATGTTTTTATGCACGGAGCGGAAATGAATTGAGTAATGCAACATCGGGAGTTTTTAGTGTTGCTTATCGTGGTAACAGAATTTTGGATGGTCGTATTCTCGTGGATGGATTTGTAACTGTTTTACCACCTAATTCCCCTTCTTGTCAACCAACAACTGGTTTGGTTGACGGTTGGTCATCGCTTTCGGCAAATAGTTATCACAGCGGCGGAGTCAATACGGGACGAGTTGATGGCTCTGTAACATTTGTTTCAGAAACGATTGATTTAGGAAAAGTTACCGATTCACAAACCCTAACTGGTGAAAGTCCTTACGGTGTTTGGGGAGCGATGGGATCCATCAACGGCGGTGAAAGTAAGTCTCTTTAATTTTTTAAAAACAGTAACATTTATTCCTATAAACAAAATGACAAACGAACGAATATTATATCATTTCGTATTATTGATTTTTTTATTGCTTCCTTATTTCGGTTGCAATGGATCACCGCATCCCCATGACCTTCCGCCGCTTTATCCGGCGGTTCTGGTGTTGACTCAAGAGGGAAAACCTCTTGAAAATGCCCTCGTTGTCCTGTATTCAACCGATTCAAATTTTAAGTGGAGTGTTGCTGCCGTTTCGGATCGTAACGGAAAAGCAACTCTCTTAACTCACGGAAAATTTTTCGGCGTACCGGCTGGTGAGTACAAAATAATTATAACAAAAACAGAGGCTTCAGATCAAAATGTGTCGGATTCTAATTCCTCTCATAATCCAGAAGTTTATACACCAATACCAACAAGAACATTATTCTCACTCGTTGAAAAACAATATACCGATATTGCAACAACACCATTTACCATTATTATTGAGAAAGGAAAAAATGTTCAAAATTTAGATATTGGCAAAGCAGTTCGTGAAAAATTTCAAACGGTTACTCTCTAGATTATTTTTTAACAAAACAATTTATTTTTCAGTTACTTTCGGTGCATTATTGCGTAGATTGTAGCTTTACAGTAAAATATTGAAAAATTAATTTAATCCTTAACAATTTTTTTACTACAAAAACAATGAGTACCATTTTTCGCATGACCTTTTTGTTTTTTCTAATTCTTTTTTCAACTCAATCCGTAAAAAGTGAAACGTTTGACGTTTGCGTTTATGGAGGAACACCGTCCGGTCTGGTTGCTGCGGCAACCGCGAAACAAGAAGGAATGACTGTTCTCCTGATCGAACCAAGCCGTTGGCTCGGCGGAATTCTTGGTGCCGGAATTAAACCGCTTCAGGATTGTCCCGAACCCAAAAGTGTTGGCGGTTTGACCAAGAAACGAATTTTCAAACTTGGGAATCTCCCGCCGATTTTTCGACAGGCTGCTGTTGATTGGATGAAAGAAGAAAATATTCCGGTTTTGTACGAATATCGTGTTGTTTCCGTTGAAAAAGACGGAACAAATATCAAAAAGATTCGTGTTGAATCGGCTCCGCCGGATGCTTACGGAGTTCCTGTTCCGAAAACCGATCCGTCGAAATACCGTGAAATTCAAGCCAAAATGTTTATTGACGCTTCTTACGAAGGCGATTTGATGTTTCTTGCCAAAGTTGATTACGCGGTTGGTCGTGAACCTCGAACGGCGTTCGATGAAAAAGTTGCAGGAATCGGTTTGCCGACGAATTGGACGCCGATTGATCCTTATGTCGAACCCGGAAAACCGAAAAGCGGAATTCTCAAGTTGGTCGATCCCGATCACGGCAAACCAATTGGCGACGGTGACGATTACACTCAAGCGTACAATTACCGGTTTTATATAACAAAAAATATTGCGAAGAAAATTCCGTTTGGAATACCGGACGATTACAATCCGAACGATTACGAACTTCTCGGACGTTATGTCGAATATCTTGTCAAAACGCTTGGAAATAACGAACCGGCGTTGATGAAAAAATTAGCCGAAATTTTTCCGGGCTGGATGAACGGCGGCGAATACAATTACAAACGTGAATCACTTTTCACGATTGCGCCGCTCGGTGTCAGCCGGTTTTATCAAGACGGTGATTGGACTGTACGCAGCAATGTCTGGGCTTGGCATCGGAATTATTTGCGCGGAATTCATCATTTTCTTTCAACCGATTCGCGTGTTCCCGAAAAATTTCGTAACGAAACCGCCGAATACGGTCTCGATAAAACAATGCACGAAGATACCGCCGGTTTTCCAAACCAACTTTATGTACGAATTTCACGCCGAATGAAAGGCGAAGCCATTCTCGATTTGCACGATGTTTGGAATGAACGGCAACATGAAGATAGTGTCGGGCTTGCACTTTACGGAGTTGATACTTATCCGGTGCGGCGTTATATTGTCAAACACCCGGAGACCAAACAAATCGGTGTGGCAACCGAAGGAAATATGTTTATCGGCGGAGGGCGGGGAACCGGAATACCGTATCAAATTCCTTACGGAGTTATCGTACCAAAACGGGAACAATGTACCAATCTTCTCGTACCGATTTGTTTTTCATCGTCGTATATTGCTTACGCTTCGGCTCGAATGGAACCGGTGTTTTGTCTTCTCGGTGAATCAGCGGGAGTTGCGGCGGCTCAGGCAATCAAAAGCGGTTCTCTTGTTGTCCAAAATATCGACAAAACAGTTTATCGTAACCGCCTTTTGGAACGGGGACAGATTTTAGAATGGAATCAGCCAAACGTCAAACGTCCCGATTGGTTGGGAGACGCGAAAAACCTTGCTCTTTCGGCAAAAGCATCGGTTTCAAGTCAATTCGGTAACGATTACCATGCCTCGTTTATCAACGATGGAAAAATGAATATCGACAGCAATAACGGACGTTGGGTCAGTGCCAAAAATGACGCTTTGCCTTTTGCAGAATTACGTTTCGAAAAACCAGTTAAGGTCAATGCCTTTTGGGTTGTTTCCGGTAAAGTTGACAACGGACTTGTTCATCCCAATACTGATTTTCATCTGCAACGTTTGGACGAGAACGGAAATTGGGTCGAAATTGACGAAACCGGAACAACCAACAACGAAGAATTTTGTTTCGGCAAAAAATTTCCTGACGTTACCTCAACGGCGTTTCGATTTGTTGTTACCAAATCATCGGAAAACCTTGCACGGTTGTGGGAATGGGAACTTTATGAAACGAAAACAAAAACGAAAACGAAAAATTGATTCAAAAATAACGGTGAAGGGTATTATTTTTTTAGTATTTTCTTAATATACAAAATAATCCCTTCACGTCTTTTTGTGCAACAATTTATAGCGGCGGAAGTGAAGAGGAATTTTCAACATACCGATTGTTTCGCGTCGGAACCGGTTTGGCAACAGAAGGAGTTGTGAACGAAACCTGAGAGTTCGTCAACAACGAACCGGATGAGCCGCCATTCGTCGCCGGAACCGTCGTCGCCGGAACCGTTGTCAACGGAACCGAATTGCCCGCCGGAACAATCGCCGATCTCGGCGGTAATAACGGAAAATTCGATTGCGTTTCAATAACCTGCGGAGCAGGCGGAGCAATAATCGGTGACTCGGTCGGAGCTGATTCCGGTTGAGACTGACCATCAAGAATCGTATTGTAATGGTTCTGGTGTTGCTGGTAGGTTCCCCGACTCACCACTCGCGGACGAGTAAATCCGTAATTCAAATAATGTCCGGCATCGCGTTCCCGCGCACGCCGTTTGGCATCAAAATACGCTTTGGCGGGCCACATCCCCTCCGTTAACATAACGTTATTGTATTCAAGCAACGAACCCTTGCGATAATGTAACGTCATAATCGCTAAATTATAATCAACAATCGAACGATAATATTCCGTCTCCGCTTCCGCTTGACGACGTTGCGCATCAAGTAATTGATCAAGTGTTGTCGTTCCCGCTTTGTAAGCGGCGTTGACCGAACTCACCTCGTCATCCGCAGCAATACGCCGTTGCAAAACAGTACGGCTCTGTTGATACGCCTGACTGATCTCCCGGAACGAATCAGCAAGTTGATGGGTCAACTCCAATTCCTGCTCCTGAAGTAATGCACGCGATTTCGCCAATTGGAGTTGCGCATTGCGTACTCCCGCCAATTCCTTTCGCCAACCAAACGGCATAGACGCTTCAAATCCCATCACCCAACTCGCATAATTACCGCTGGTAAGCGAACCATAAGCATTGCTCCGGCTGTTGTCCGGATTCAGCAAGTCTTTGCCCACTCCAGTCCAACGATAATTGGCATTGAAATCCAAACGAGGCAAAAGAAAATTCTTGGAAGCAATCAATTCAAGTTCTCGCCGCTTCACATCCCATTTTTGTTTACGAAGTTCCGGCGAACGCAACAACGATTCGCAAATCACATTTTGCCAGTCAAGCTTCAACGGAGCAATAATCGGATCATCAATCGGGCGAATCAAACGACCATCAGTTGATGTAATGCCAATAATGTAACGGAGCGTGTTTTCCGTTTTGAATAAATTACTTTGCGCCACTTCCGATTGAGCCCGGAACGTAAAGTAATTGTTTCGTGCCTGAGCCTCATACTGAGCGCGTCCGCCGGGTGCTCCAACAACAAACATGGCATAAGTCTGCGCCCAAGTTTGTTGAGCGGAATCACGCCCGGATTTGACCGATTCGAGGCGGTGATAAGCGTAGTACAAATTCCAGTACGCTTTTTCAACATCCGCTACAAGATTCCTCGCCGCCATTTCAAAATCACTCAACGCCGTATCCGTCGTGATTCGGGCAATCGCCACACCATTATAAAATCCCGCCGTCGCTCCCGGTCCGGCAATCCGATTAAACTGGATGCCATTACCCTGTAACAAAGGTTGGCGAAAACCGCCTTCGAGATAACTTGTCCAATTGACCGGCACCGTATCGCCAACACGATATTGGTTGACATGATTCACATAAAACTGTCCGCCGGTTGCCGCATATTTATTGACCCCAACGGAAAATGTTCCCGCATCATCACGATAATCGGAAATGTAAGGTGTGGGACTACCAAAGACACGGTTGGGGACATCGCTTTTCGACCAGTTCGCGGCTGCCGTCAACTGACCGTCAAATGCCGAAAGCGCCGCCTCAACCCCATAACGAGGATCGCTCTCAATCAATGCCGGATCATAAACCGTGCTAATCGCAGCCGGAGAAGAAAGGAGTGCTCCCGGCGTACCCGATACTCCGGCTTGGGAAAAACCAACCCCATTGAGCGTTCGAATGACTTTGCTGTTTTTCAGCGCAATCTGAATCGCATCTTCAAGCGTCAAATCCCAATAATCAGTCGGATTCGGATTGTCCAACGTCAACGGTTCCTGCGTTTGGCAAACTTCCAACGTCGAAGGAACTTCCGCATCAGGATAGTCAATCCGTGTCGCTTTGGTAATCAGGTGTTTCTTGTAATGTCCCTTTTCGGTCAGGTAAAGCGGCTGTTGCGGTTGGCAACCAATCTGACCGCACAAACTCACGAGGAACATCCCCAAAACAACCATCGAAATACAACGGAGACAATTCATTTTCTTCTTCCTTGTGATAATGAACGATAGAATCCTTCTATCGATGAATTTTCCTCAATCAATCGGGAAAATCTTTTTCTTTTATAGGCAACAAAGTATAGTAATTCTTTTTCTTTTTGATAAGAGGAATTTTCAAAAAATTTGTGATGTTCAGCCAATAGATACAGAAAATACAGATTTGCCAATTTACCAACGATTTATCAATATTTACCAAATTTTCCAATATTTACCGATATTTACCAATATTTACTAAAAAACCCGCAAAAATCGAATCGTCCCAAATGACGGAAAAGTTTAATTAATCGGAAAAGTTTTTGTATATTTTCAAAACGTCGCAACAAGAAAACTTTGCGCAAATAGCCCAAAAACGACATTCCTTTCATTTTGTCTTCATGAAAGAACGGTAAATAGGCAAAAACTCACCATTCCATCATTGATTTTCATACGTTTGGCAACACACGATTTGAATATTCGCGATGATCTGCATATAAATAATTAAAGTCAGTATCATTGGAATATGATTCATCGTTCTTAGTGGAATCGTCTTGCTGATATGTTAAGTCCAAAAAATCAGGAGTAAGCGGATTATTAAGCACGACCGGATATTTCGATATAAAACAATCGATTGATACAATCGTTTGAATTTACTATTTGTCTGTTTCATCAGAACGTAATTCATTCCTCTTTTTCGTTAATTCTATCAATTCCTTTTTTCAAGTTGTTCCGTTATTGGAGTATTGGTTGTTTTCAAATGATAGGCAGTTTGAGTCGTTTTATCTTTGGCTTTCTAACTCAGAAAGACTCGCCTATTTATAGCCTGCTGAATATTTTGCTGAATATTTTAGAGACTCTTCCACTTAATAGAGCCAACCAGCGCGAGGCGAATTCTCGAAACCGAACCATTTACCCGTAGGGGCGACCCTTGCGGTCGCCCTGAATTGGTGATGGTTCGGGGCAACCGCAAGGGATTGCCCCTACAATAAAAACGAAGGTTTTTAGTATATAGTATATTGGTATCTCGTCCTACGGTATAGAAAATCGCTCGGGACGGTTCTCAATCCGGTAAGATGAATTTCAACAGATTACCTTTCAAATCTTCCAAAAACTCAATTAAAACTCAACAAAAAGCACAAAAGTATATTGTTACTGATCCGCAGTTCATTTATTTAACTATGATGATCTGTTGGACAATATTGATTCTTTTGCTCCTTGTTGCGGTTAGTTATTATGGACACAGGACTTATGTTGAGATTTTGAAGAGTTACGCTCAAGCCGTTTGTGACCGTGATCTCTTATTCATATCGTGGAATAGGCGTATGGGAACAATTTATGCGCCTTTGGAACCGATGGAACCGAACCCTTGTCTGGGTCATCCCAAACGCGATGTTCAGACGAATTTCGGCGACAAACTGACCCATATCAACCCGGAATGGATGATACGTCAGATCAACGAATTGCAAGGAGTAACCGACCACCGTGTCGAGTCGCGTTTGACCAACTTCCGGCTCATTAGTCCGAACAACACACACGACGAATGGGAAAAGAAAATCCTGAAAAAAATAGAATCAAAAGAAGAAACCGAAATCTTCGAACTGGTGACCGATTCTAATGGGAAAAGAATAGGATATCTTGCCCGACCATTGATTGTGACGCAAGATTATTTGGATTATCACGGTGGTCAGAGTGACAAGGTTGGTGATGTTTGGGGAATGATCACGGTCAAAGTTCAAATTGATACGCTCCTTTTTGTCAGACAACAGTTATTATATCTTGGTTATACAGCTGGAATCGGAATTTGGTTTATTGGTTTTTGCGGACTGGTCTATTTCAAACGGCAACTCAAGAATTATTTTTCGAAAAACCAGTTGGTCTTAAAAACATTGCAGGAAAAAGAAGCCGCATTGCGGAAACACCGGGATCATTTGGAAGAGTTGGTTGATGAGCGTACCAAAAGTTTGCGTGAGGCGACCCAATCGGCGGAGGAAGCCAATTCCGCGAAATCCCGTTTTCTGGCTCACATGAGTCACGAAATCCGAACTCCGCTCAATGGCGTTATTGGTCTTTCCAACCTGCTGGCAACCGAAAAACTGACGGAAAAACAATCCGAATATGTCAAAATGATTCTGCTTTCGGGAGAAACGCTCCTTTCGTTGATCAACGACATTCTTGATTTTTCCAAGATTGAGGCGGGCAAGTTGGAATTGAATTTTCATGAATTTGATTTGATTGAAAAGATTGATTCGATTCTCAGTATTTTATCAACCCGGTTTTTGGGTAAAGATTTGGAATTGTGTTTGGACGTATCACCGGGAGTTCCTCGTTTTGTGTTTGGTGATGACTGCCGTTTTTTGCAGATCATTCTGAATTTTGCGGGAAACGCAACCAAGTTTACGGAATCGGGAGGCGTTCGGATATCCATTAGTCTTGTCGAAGTCAAAGAACATACGGCATCTATTCTTTTCCGAATTGCCGATACGGGTATTGGCATTGAGGAAAAGGATTTTTCCAAATTATTCACGGTTTATTCTCAAGTGAACTCTTCTATTTCGGTACGTTATGGCGGAACCGGTCTTGGGCTTTCGATTGCTCAGCGTTTGATTCAACTGATGGGCGGCAGCGAGGTGACGGTTCGGAGCCAACCCGGAGTAGGAACTGCTTTCGAGTTTATGATTCCGTTCCCGATTTCTTCGGTTCAGGAAAAGTTGATCACGCAAAATCCGGTTCCCGCAACACAGTCTCTTTCTCATCTTCCTTCGGTTAAAGGAATCCGTGTTTTGGTTGCCGGTAGTAATCACGTTTTATGTGATTCCTTGCAGGATCAACTGCGGTATTGGGAAATGGGAGTCGAAATCACAACCGATCAACAAACCGTCTGGAAACGCCTCACTGATGCGGATCAGGAAAAGAATCCTTTCCGTTTAATTATTTTGGATGAGGACTTGAATCTGGTTGACGGATCGGAAATGATTATCAGATTCCGAAGTGAATTGATTTCGAAACAGATTCCGATTATTCTTTTGCTGTCACTTGGAAAAGATTGGGAGGAAAGCAAGACCAAAGAATTTCAGATAACAATTATTAAGAAGCCGTTTGGTGTTTCTGTGTTGTACGATGCGGTGATGATGTCTCTTTTTGGTAACAGTCTTGACGATTATCTTTTACAAAAACAAACGGACAAGACGACATCTCTCAATCAGGATTTGGATATTTTATCTCTTCGTTTTTTGGTTGCGGAAGACAATGCTGTTAATCAGATTGTTATTTCGGAGATGCTTCGGAAACATGGACATCGTTGCCATGTTGTTCCGAACGGGCGTCGTGCGGTGGAGGCGGTGGAATCCGGTCAGTACGATCTTGTTCTCATGGACTGTCAGATGCCGGAGATGGACGGTTTTGAAGCGGTGATGGCGATCCGCCGGACTGAAAAAGAAACGGGTCGCCATCTTCCGATTATCGCGTTGACCGCCAACACCACTGTTGAGGATCGAAGCAAATGCCTCGCTGTCGGCATGGACGATTATTGTAACAAACCCGTCCGTGAAGAAACACTCTTTGCCATCATCAATCGCCTGGTCAATATTCAAAAATACTGATTGTTTCGGATTTTGTTTGGCACGTGGCAATTTGACCCAACCAAGTCGCGTTAGCGACGGGGGCTTGCCCCCGAAATATACTTTTTTCATTTGAATATTCGGTTTTATTTTCCCATTATAGAGTCATCTGGTAGGCAACCTCTCTCCGAGAGGTTGCCTACCATTCGGCAAATGCTTGAAAAACAACGACTTTCGCCTTAAGTTAATACGTATGGAGCGGTCGCCTACCTTGCCTCATTTAAACTCCACAAAATAAACGCTAGGCAATTTTTTCTGTTCTTTGTGCCTTTGTGCGCCATGATGTAAATAAAATCGACTGAACCGGTTATTGATTATTGATTATTGATTGTAAGACCAGCCCAATCATCGGTGCGGAACGGATTCATTGGTAATTTGGCGGAATTGTAGAGAGTGACGACCGGATTGTCTGCCCAACCATACCGGACTGCAACCGGTTTGGCAACCTTCGGCGAACTCACCACCACCGTGTCTTTGTCAACAATTTCCGCAACAGCCCAGTAAAAAATCTTGTCTTCACCGGCAATCGCAAATCCGGTCGGTAAGGCTCCTCGCGAAAAAAGTCCGTCATAAACAAAATCAAATTTCAAGGTTGCTTTTCCGTTGTCAAATGTTACCGATTTGTATCGGGGACTTTCGTACGGAATCTCTTTGCCGTAATCCTGTTTCAACGCCAAAAGCGCAAGACGATAACCAACATCCTGTTTGTTACGCGGATGAATATCCTTTGCCTCGCCAATATCAATAATAACCGCCTCACCGGAATTTTTCAGAGACCGGGTTAAACTCTGTGCCTCTCGTAATTCCGCCCAAGCACTTTGTTCGGGATTCTCTTTTGTCGCCATAAAATTGGCTAATTGAACCCAATAAAACGGAAAATCACCTTGTTTCCATTCATCACGCCAGTTCCGAATCATTGTCGGAAATAAAGTACGATATTGATAAGCGCGACCGGCGTTGGTCTCGCCTTGATACCAGATGGCTCCGCGAATTCCGTAACCAAGAATCGGACGAATCATACCATTGTAAAGATAACCAACCTTTTGATTGTCACCGCCTTGTGGTTTTTCCTTTTCAAATTCGGCACGGCGTTCCATAATTTTGGCGAACTCAGGGATTTTTGCAACAACTTCAGGATTGATCCAGGTTTCGCAGGACGAACCGCCCCACGAGCAATGAATCAGACCAACCGGAATTTTCAGGTCTTGGTGCAATTTTCGTCCGAAAAAGAACGCAACCGCACTGAATCCCGGTACATTTTGCGGTGTGCAAGGTTCCCATTTGCCGTTGAAATGATCCTGCGGCTCTGTTTTGCTGACCGCCGGAACAGTAATCAGACGGAGATTCGGCAAATCAGCTTGTTTAATATCGTTACCGGAATTGGTCGAATTCTGAACATTCCACTGCATGTTGGACTGCCCGGAAGCGAGCCAAACTTCGCCGACCAGAACATTTTCGAGCGTTAATTCGTTTTTGCCTTTGATGGTCAACGTGAACGGTCCGCCGACTTCCTGCGGGTCAAGAACAACCGACCATTTACCATCGGTTCCGGCTTTGGCACTTTTCGTCTGACCGTTGATAGAGACGGTCACATCTTCTCCTGCTTCCGCCCAACCCCAAATGGGATTCGCCAATTTCTGTTGAAGCACCATGTTGGAACCGATAATCGATGGCAACCGAACATCAGCCTGAACAGAAACAACAAAAAAGAACAAGAGAACAACTGGTAACACAATTCGTTTCATCATTTTTTTTCCTTTGATCGGAAGTGAAATTAACAACAGGCAACTTCTAAAAACTCTTTTTTAACCACGAAAAACACAAAAAAAAACGAAAGAATTTTTGTTATCACTTTTTTATGACAACCGATTGACAACATTTGTATTTTTCGTGAAATTTCGTGTGTTTCGTGGTTAATCTCGGTTTTTAGAAGTTCCCAACAAACAATTGACAATTGACAATTAACAATTAACTAAAATCCTCAACTTGCGCTGAGATTGAAGTAACACTAGTTTATCAACTCTTTTCCGAAAAAAAAGTAGCCACACAATTTTTTTTATCACCATAATTTTTATATAATAGCGCACAAAGACACAAAGAACACGAAGGATTTTTAAAGGATTTTTAACAAATATCTATTTTTTATATTTTGTTTTGTATCAATCAATTATGAAAAAAATGAAAAAAATGGAAAAATTTCAATCCAATCTTTGTGTCCTTCGTGCCTTTGTGCGCAACTCAATTTAAACTTTGCAGATTAACTGATTACCAACACAGAAAATAAAATGTTCGTGTTTTTTTTGGGAAATACTCAACTACAAAAAAATTCTCAAAATCCATTCGGTCTTTGATTTTTATTGTGAGCAGAGACGTAGAGAAGAACGAGGCGTTTTTATTGACACCTTTGCGAAATTTGCGTCTTTGCGCGCAACCCATTGACAATAATGAAGTTACCGAGCGTAATGTTGAGCGGCGGCAATCACTTTTGCCGGGTTCTTTGGAAAGCCCCTTGATTTAGCCCCCATCTCATTCTACAATACTAATGTTGTTTGCCCCTATTTTTAACTCCCCAACCCAGAAAACCCTATTATGGCAAAACGTTACGAAGTCTATGTGTGCGAATTATGCGGCAATATCGTTGAAATTCTTGACGGTGCCGATGGTGACTTGATCTGTTGCGGGCAGGAAATGACCTTGCAAAAAGAAAATACTGTCGATGCGGCAAAAGAAAAACATGTTCCTGTCGTCACCGTCAACGGTAACACCGCAACAATCCAAGTCGGCTGTGTGCCGCATCCAATGGAAGAAAAACACCATATCGCCTGGATTGAAATCCGGCAAGGTAATAAGTTACAACGAGTTCAACTCAAACCGGGTGAAGAACCAAAAGCAACTTTTAACATCGAAACCGGTGTTCCCATTGTTGTCAGAGAGTATTGCAATCTTCACGGACTTTGGCAAGCCTGAATGTAACAGACTCTTTTTATTTGCGTGCAAAGATGCGAGATTCAAACGAACATCTTTGCCGCATCCTGTATTTTAACCTCTTCCCTTCTTTCTTTACTGTTCCTCTTTTGTTTTTCACAGGAAGAAAGAAGGGATGTTATCCTTTGTCGGGCAACCGCTTCAAAGTTAGATGATTTAATCGGATACTTGTTGCGAAAAAGGAGATTGATTGTCAATATCATTTTTTCAAACAATATTTTCCATTCAATCTTTTACTTTTTGAAGGAACAGGTTTTGATATGGTCATTGACGAGTCCTGTTGCCTGGAGATGGGCGTAACAAATTGTCGAACCGAAGAATTTGAAACCGCGTCGTTTCATTTCTTTGGCAATCCGATCCGACAATTCAGTTGTTGGCGGAATATCGGAACATGATCTCCAATGCCCGACAACAGGTTTGCCCTTCGGCAAGAACCCCCATAAAAAGTTGCAAAAACTACCAAATTCTTTCTGTACCGCAAGAAACGCTTGGGCGTTGGAAATTGCCGCATTGATTTTCAAGCGGTTCCGAATCAGACCGGCATCGCTCATCAACCGTTCAACATCCTGTTCGGTGAACATTGCGACTTTTTTCGGATCAAAATTGGCAAACGCTTTGCGATAATTTTCGCGGCGTTTCAGGATGGTGATCCAACTCAACCCTGCCTGCGCTCCTTCAAGAATAAGAAACTCAAACATGATACGGTCATCATACACCGGTTTTCCCCATTCTTCGTCATGGTATTTAACGTAAACCGGGTCGCTGCCGCACCATTCACAACGCTGTTGTTTTTTCATGAAACGGAAAATAAAGGTAGGAAGTTGAGTTTTGCACGTAAAAAAATTCAAACAGCAGTAAATAAAAAGAGTTTGTTTATCTTACGCTTTTTCATTGTTCCTTTCAATAGGCACGATCATACCGGTTGTGCGGTCAAAAAGTCACCGAAGAAAATATTTTAAAATAAAAATATATTAAGTTGCTGAAATTACATGGCATGATAAAAAAGTAACTGTCTATTTTCAAGTATTGTCGTTACAAATAACAATCGATATTTTCGTAGGGGCAACCCTTGCGGTTGCCCTGTGCCAACATACGCATTGAAATAATTTGTATCTAAATCAATGTTAATACAGGGCAACCGCAAGGGTTGCCCCTACAATAAACGCATTGAAATAGACCAAACGATGCGCCTTAAAATAGACAGTTACAAAATAAATCGTTCCATCAGTTCTTATTCCGGGACGATGGCGTTGTGTTCTTTTAGAGTTGTTTTTATTGTTGCGATATCCAATTCAGCCGGAGCAACATTTTTTAGGGCGGCTAAGGCTGCGGCGGCTCCGGCTGCCTGACCGCCGGACATACATGTTGCCTGAACACGAAGTGCCGAGTTGGCTAAACGATCACTGCTAATACAGCGCCCGGCAACCAAAAGATGATCAACACCTTCCGGTAATAACGCACGGAAAGGAATCGTTGCCACAATACCTTCTTCAAGATGAGCCGGTCGAACACCGGTTTCGTTAACATGTAAATCAACCGGATAAAAAGCATAAGCCAACGAATCCGACCAAACTTTGCCGGAACGGTAATCGTCCACCGTTATTATATATCGTCCTTTAACCCGCCATGTCTCTCTGACTCCGACTTCTGCCGACATGGAAACAAGTTTGGCGTTTTCGCCGCCCGGCAACGATTGGATAAAACGAAGAACCCGTAACATCGACTGCCGACCGCGAATATTTGTTTCCGTACGCAATATTCCTGTTGAATTATCTGCTCCGAAAACATAATTACTGCTATTTCCTTTGATAACTGCCATAATTCCGTTGCGAAAATCGCCCAGTTCCACTAAACCGGTTTTTTTGGCTTCTTCGTAACGTTTTCGAATCTCTTCAATCCGAGCTTCTGCCTTGACGGGATCCATATTACTGCGAATCGAATAATCGAATGTTCCCGGTTGTGTAACATTTTCCCGCATCCGTTCGGCACCGGCTAAAGCACAGAGCGTTCCATTTCCGGTACAATCAACCATCTGTTTGCACAAAATCGTTCGTTCTTCTCCTTGCGAAACGGTTATTAATTGCCAATTTTCCTTATTCGTATCGGAAAATTTGAGCGGAATCACTTTCATCGGAGCTTCAAAATATCGGATTTCAACGCCTGATTTCAAACACAGTTCTTCCGCCAAAACAGCGTAAAGCGGCAGGTTGACACGAATTTGATGTTTCCAATGTTGAGTTCCAGTCGGGACGGAGAAATCTGGTAACGTGTCATGATTTAAACGAACGGTTTCTTCAACGAGTTCCCAGCCGATTCCCGCAATCACTTGTTTTCCCCAAGCGTGAAACAAACCGGGAAAATTGACGCCTCCCGTTGTCGCGTTACCTCCGAGTTGGAAGCCAGCTTCAATGAGAATCGTTTTGGCTCCGCATCGGGCACTTTGCGCCGCCGCAACAATTCCTGCCGAACCGCCGCCGACAACAACAACATCGCAATGAACGGTGTCGGCAAATATCCGTACTGAAAAACCGGAAAGTAAAAGTAAACCGGTTAAAATAGAAACAAAAAAATGTTGATGTGTTTTCATAGTTTTTTAGAACAAAAAGTTAAGGACTGTTGGGAGAAATGGATTCAAGCAATGTTCGCACTGCCGGACCAAGATCAAAGGTTACTGTCTATTTTAATTTTGCCATATTTATTTTCTATTTTTTATCAAAGAGTAATTTTTGGGTTATTAGTGAGTTTCTGGTGGTTTGATGAGTGAAAACAGGGAGAAGACCTAATTGGTAAGGCATCATGCTCCAATAACATTACCTAAAATGCGATTATATGTCAATTGCAACGATGCTATACTTTTTATACTTGCGATTTCGCTTCTTGGTTTTGATCTTTATAATCAATTAATCAATTAATCAATGATTGAACGGTAAAGTAATATTTGATTTTAGTCGCGCTAGCGACGACATGATGCATAACCGGCGGTGTAGCGCAGCGCAACCGCCGGATCGTGTCATTCCTCACGACAAAGTCGCGCAGCGACGACATTATCGAGCCCAATCTCTTTCATCTCCTCATTCCTT
>JAISQH010000089.1 GCA_031274385.1 Planctomycetaceae bacterium
ATGGAAAATTGAAAATGGACAATTGAAAATTTTGGAATTTTTTTGAAATTTTTTAAAAATGGTTCTTCCGATTCGTTTCGGTGAAAATCATTTCTTCATTTTCAATAGTCAAATTTCAATATAGATATTACAATATTTTTTCGAAAAAAACAGTCCAAGTTTTTTTTTTCACTTTGTTTTTCAAGATTTTATCCTATTTTGGGTGTTGGCATTCGTTTTTCCTTTTTTCCGGGAGACGAAAAAGACGAAACAACGAAACAGACGAAATTGTGACTTCCTCATTCTTTATCGCATGTTTTGTATTTTCGTCTGTTTCGCATTTCAAAAGAAAGAAAATCGGATTTTTAACCGGAATGAGTTTTTTTTGTTTTATTGTTTTAGACAACTTCTAAAAACTCTTTTCAACGCGAAACACGCCAAAAAACGAAAGTCGCGAAAGTATTCTTTATGACGGCCTTTATTGAAATTTCGTGTATTTCGTATTTTCGTGTGTTTCGCGTTAAAAATAAGTAATTAGAAGTTCCCTTTATTTTATTTTATTAATATGAGAGCGATTATTACCGGCGGTGCGGGTTTTATTGGTTCGGCGTTTGTTCGATACGCGGCGGGGCAACTTGGCTGGACTGTTTTGAATCTTGATCGGCTCACGTACGCGGGTAATCTTTCTTCACTTCGTGATGTGGCCAATCATCCGAATTACCATTTTCTCAAAGCCGATGTTTGTGACAATAAAGTGATTGCCCCAATGATTATCGATTTTGAGCCGGACATGATTTTTCATTTGGCGGCGGAATCCCATGTTGACCGTAGTTTGGAGGGACCGTCTGAGTTTATTCGGACGAATCTTGTCGGAACTTACACCATGCTTGAAGCCGCCCGGAGATATTGGGCAACACTTTCCGGTGAAAAAAAATCGCGGTTCCGGTTCCATCATATTTCAACGGATGAGGTGTACGGTTCGCTTGGTGCGACAGGATTTTTTACCGAAGAAACACCTTATGATCCGCGAAGTCCGTATTCTGCCAGTAAGGCGGGCAGTGATCATTTGGTGAAGGCGTGGTTCCATTCTTACGGGTTGCCGGTGATTGTTACGAATTGCTCTAATAATTACGGACCGTACCATTTTCCTGAGAAGTTGATTCCGTTGATGATTTTGAACGCTCTTGACCGTAAACCGTTGCCGGTGTACGGAATGGGCGACAATATCCGTGATTGGCTTTATGTTGAGGATCATGTCAAGGCGATTATTTTGGCGGCGTCACAGGGAACACCGGGACAAACCTACAATATCGGCGGGCGGAACGAACGGAAAAACAAGGATGTGGTGCAAACGATTTGCGAAGTTCTTGACGATCTCCGTCCTTGTGCTGAAGGTTCGTATCGTCAACTGATCACATTTGTCGAAGACCGTCCCGGACATGACCAACGTTATGCGATTGACGCGACTCGTCTTGAAACGGAACTTGGTTGGCGAGCCGAAGAGACGTTTGAGTCTGGAATTGTCAAAACGATTCGTTGGTATCTTGACAACGCATGGTGGTGGCAACCCATCCGTGAAGGAAAATATGCCGGTGAACGCTTGGGAACAATAAAAGGGAACTTCTAAAAACCGAGACTAACCACGAAACACACGAAAGTTCACGAAAAATACAATTGCTGTCAATCGTTTATAGTAAAAAAATTATAACAAAAGTTCTTTCGTGTTTTTTTGTGTTTTTCGTGGTTAAAAAAGAGTTTTTAGAAGTTGCCTTTAGATTTTGCGATGATTGTCAACCGCCGCAACTCTGTTATAATGGTCAACTCCTTGTTTGGCACTCAAAAACCGGTCATAGCCAATGTTAGACTCTTTTCATTTGAATTTTCGGGCTTATTTTTCCTTTTATGGTAAGGTAGGCAGCCTTTCTCCGAAAGGCTGCGTCGGCGTACTCGCCGACTCGAACACCAAAAGACTTGGCGTTACGTAGTTCAAGTCGGCGAGTACGCCGACGCGACCTCTCGGAGAGAGGTCGCCTACCTTGCTTATTGGAAACTCCAAAAACGGAACGGTAAAAAAAGAAAACCGAAAACTAAAATGCAGTGAGTCTATTCACTACTAACTATTCACTACTAACTATTAACTAATTTGGGGGATTTTACGATGAGACGATTTTTGATTTTGTTGGCGGTTGTGTTTTTGGCGGTTTCATTTCTTCCTGCTGCGGAGCCGAAAGATGAATATGCTTGGCAACAGCTTTTTGACGGGAAAACGCTGACGGGTTGGTCGGTTCCTGTTTTTGGCGGCGACGGCGAAGTGAAAGTTCAGGACGGCAACCTTGTGATTGGTCAGGGAGCCATGATTACCGGTGTTAAATACGACAAAGTGTTTCCGCGCGTTAATTATGAAATTCGTTACGAAGCAAAACGAACAATGGGTAACGATTTTTTTGCGGCGTTAACGTTTCCGGTCAACGATGGATGTTGTACATTTATCAATGGCGGTTGGGGCGGCGGCACGGTAGGTTTGAGTTGTGTTGACGGCATGGATGCTTCGGAAAACGAAACGAGTTCCTTTTTTAGTTTCACCGACAACAAATGGTACAAATTCCGTGTTTTTGTGACAGGGACATTGATTCGTGTTTGGATTGACGAACCAACCAAAGACGGCAAGCGAAAGGAAACGCTTGTTATTGATCTGAAAGTCGAAGAAAAGAAAATCTCGCTTCGTGATGAAACGTCGCAATATCAACCGCTTGGAATTTGTACTTGGGTTAGCGAAGGTCGTATTCGTGATCTTGAATACCGCAAACTAAAACCGGAAGAAGTTGACGGCAAAACAACTGAGCCAAAACAAAAACCGTAATCATTAGAATAAACACATTCGTACGACGTTAGCGACGGGGGCTTGCCCCCGACG
>JAISQH010000171.1 GCA_031274385.1 Planctomycetaceae bacterium
ATCATTCAATGCCGCGTCTTTTGGGTGTGGATATTCCGAACAATCGACAGATTGTTATTTCGTTGACCTATCTTTATGGTGTTGGACCGGCGACGGCGCGGGAACTTTGCCGAAAAGCAGGAGTAACGCCGACATTGCGGGCGAAAGATTTAGGTGAAAATGACCTTGCCAAATTGGCATCGTTGCTTGATAACGATTACACGGTCGAAGGACAATTACGGCGTCAGGTCAATCAAAATATTACCCGGCTTCGTGAAATTGGTTGTTATCGCGGTATTCGTCACCGTAAAGGTTTGCCGGTTCGCGGTCAGCGGACTCGAACCAATGCACGAACACGCAAAGGTCCTAAGAAAACAGTTGCTGGAAAGAAAGGGGTCAAGGATTTGCGATAGTTGGCAGGTGTCTGCCGACCGGTTATTGCTTAATGACGTAATAATGAATCTTTAAAAACAATCAACAAAAAATTAACAACAAAAATGGCAAAAGCAGTTAAGAAACGAAAAGTCAAAAGAAATGTTGCGGCGGGAATCGCCCACATTAAAGCGACCTTTAACAATACAACCGTGACCATTACGGATTCTAAAGGTGATGCTCTTTGTTGGTCAACAGCAGGAACATGTAACTTTAAGGGCAGCCGGAAAAGTACACCGTTTGCCGGTCAAATGGCAGCGCAGCAGGCGGCAGAAAAAGCAATGAAGTTCGGCATGAAAGAAATTGAAGTCAAAGTCAATGGACCGGGCAGCGGTCGTGAAAGTGCCATTACGGCTTTGCAACAAGCCGGTTTGACGGTTAAATCCATTGAAGATGTGACGCCATTGCCGCACAATGGTTGCCGTCCTAAAAAACGGCGGCGAGTTTAACCGGTAACCGAACAATAATAATGCCGGTGAAAAACAATAAAGTTAAGAACATTCAATATTCATTATTAAAAAGCATTTAATTAGTCCGTTTTGTTTCAATAGAAATCAATTTTATGGCACGTAATACCGAAGCAGTTTGCCGAAAATGTCGGCGTGAAGGTTTCAAACTTAACTTGAAAGGCAGTCGTTGCGATACGGATAAATGCGCGTTCAGCCGTCGTTCCAACGCTCCCGGAATGCACGGAGCCCGGAAAGGAAAATTGACCGATTACGGTGTTCATCTTCGTGAAAAACAAAAAGTCAAGAATTATTACGGTGTCCTTGAAAAACAATTCCGTAAATATTTCGGAATGGCGGAACGGATGAAAGGTAATACGGGAAAAGTTCTGATGGGACTTCTCGAACGTCGTCTTGACAACATTGTTTTTCGGCTTGGTTTTGGTGCATCCCGTTCTCAGGCACGCCAATGGGTTTCGCATGGTCATATTCAGGTTAATGGACGCCGTGTTGACATTCCGAGTTATTTGGTGCGTATGGGAGATGTGATTACAGTACGCAATCGTCCTAAAAGCACCAAAGCGATTAAAACAGTTATTGAAGATGGTTTACGTGATGTTCCGGAATTTCTTTATCGGGACAACGCTGAGGTTCCTAAGGGAATTGTGATGCGACTTCCTACGGCAGAGGATATTGATTTGCCGGTTGATTCGGCTTTGATTGTCGAACTTTGTTCCAAATAGTATTTCCTTTTGTGCCGGTTTTCTCGATTTCTTCCCAGTTATTGATTATTTCAGTGTAATTTTTCGGAGGTTTTTCTATGCGTATTCGATGGCGAGGTTTGGAACTCCCCAGCAAAGTAACGTGCGACCGGGACTCGTTGACGGAGACTTATGGAAAATTCGTCGCCGAACCGTTCGAACGTGGCTTTGGTCACACGGTTGGTAATAGTTTGCGGCGTGTTTTACTTTCCAGCCTCGAAGGAAGTGCCGTAACAAAAATTAAAATTAAAAACGCCCTTCACGAATTTATGTCGTTGAAAGGCGTTTATGAAGATGTTACGGAAATTGTTCTGAATGTCAAATCGCTTGTTGTCAAATCTTATGATGACAAACCGAAAGTCATTCGAATTTCCAAAAAAGTAAAAGGACCGATTACCAGTGACGATATTCAACGGGATGACTCCGTTGAAGTCATTAACAGAGGTCATCATATTGCTACTCTTACGGATGATGTTCCGTTTGAAATGGAAATGGTGGTTGAAAACAGTCGGGGTTATGTTCCTGCAACAGAACAATTGGCTCATATCCGGGATAAAGGGGATGATGTTGGTTTCATTCCGCTTGATGCGGCGTTTAGTCCGGTTGTTCGGGTTCAATACAATGTTGAGGAAACACGGGTTGGTCAAAAAACAAACTATGACCGATTAACCATTCAGATTTGGACAGATGGGTCTATCAGTCCTGAACTTGCGATAGTTGAAGGAGCCAAAATTTTCCGTAAACATTTGAATCCATTCCTTCAATATGATCGGCTTGAGGTGGGTGTTTTTTCCAAAATGAAGGCAGTCGGAGTCATGGGAATTGATCCGGGCTTGGAAGAAAAATTGAAATTGCCGCTTTCCCAATTGGAACTTTCTGTTCGGGCGATGAATTGCCTTGAATCGGAGAAAATTAATTTTATTCGTGATCTTGTGGTACGAACCGAAGAATCGCTTTTAGACATGCGAAACTTTGGTGAAACCACATTGGTCGAAGTGAAAGAGAAGTTACGTAAATTTGATCTTCAACTTGGTATGAGGATTCCGCCGCAGATTTTGGGAGCGGTCACTCCCCAACCTGCGGCAGTAACCGCAACAACAGCTTCACCTTATACTTCCTGATGTTGATCAGCGTGAGTGAGCGTCGGCAGATGGTCATTGTGTTTTGAGGAATTGTAAAATAATAAGTCATTCGCTATTGATATTTCAAAATCAATTTGTTACGCTTATTGACCTACGCTATAGGCGTATCAGTTTAGCCGGAATTCGGGTTTAATCCCTTTACCACCGGCGGTAAATGATAAAACGAATGATTTATTTATTTACTGGCACTTACAAGATGGCTGTTTTCCAAACTGTAACCGATAAAACAGATAACATTGTCAAATTATTTGAGATAGTGATTCCATGCGACATTTGAATAAAGGACGTAAACTTGGTCGAAATCCGAACCATCAACGGGCGTTGCTTAAAAATCTGATTGTTTCGATTTTGATGACGGAACGTGATGCGTCGGACGATGAGAACGCGCCGAAAGTGCCGGGACGAATTATTACGACATTGCCTAAGGCGAAAGAAGTTCGTCCGCTTCTTGAGAAGTGTATTACGATTGCTAAAAAGGCTCAGACTCATATTGAAGCGGCAGCCCGATTTGAAGTCCGGGCGGATCGTGGTTCTGCCGAGTGGAAAAAGTGGCGTGACAGTGATATTTGGCAGGAATGGAATAAAGCCATTGCGCCTGCTGTTGCGGCACGTCGCCGGGCACTCCAACTTATCGGTAACAAAGAAGCGGTACGGATTCTTTTTGAGGTGGTTGCTCCCCGATATGTTGATCGGAATGGCGGTTACACAAGAATTTTGAAACTTTTTACGCCGCGGCTTGGCGATGCAGGAAAGCAGGCAATTCTCGAATTTGTCGGTAAAAACGACCGTGTTAAGGCCCGATCGCAACGGCCCAAAGTCGAATAGCCGACGTATGATGTTCGGCTAAACGTAGAATGTCTCCGAAATCAAAACGTCGGTCGTTCGATTATACGGCTGCAATTGCTAAAGTCTGCGAAGATATTTGTTTTCGCGTACCGGCGTTGTGTCATATTGACATGTCACGGGTTGCCATTAGTTTTGCTCAAACGAAACATAGTGCGCCGTTCGGTATTTTTGCCACAACAACTCCGTTGCGGTTCAAAGACGGCAATCTTTTTTTGCAAAGTCAGGGAAAACCTTGGACATTGCAACGTTGTTATCGTTCTGATGGAGTGGAATATCTTTACATTCTTTATTTTTACGTTCCGCGATTTATTGAGCTGAAATTATCGCAAAAGCTTGAAACGATTGTTCACGAGTTGTATCATATTAATCCTGAGTTTAACGGTGACTTACGAAGATTCAAGGGTCGTTGTTTTGCGCATGGTACTTCGCAGAAAAAGTATGATCAGACGGTTCGGGATTTTGTTGATCATTGGTTGAAGCAGAATCCGTCGCCCAAAATCTGGAACTTTCTGCAATACAATTACAAAGAACTGATTGCGGAGTTTGGAGGTTTGCACGGAACACGTATTCCGGCACCGAAAATCATTCTGGTTGAAAAATAAGTAATTGTTCACGAATATTTTCAGGGGATCGTTCTGACCTAAAATTTTCGATAAAATGGCGAACTTCGATTAAAGGTCAATATGCACATTCCACTGTAACTGTCTATTTTAGTAGCCGTTCACGCACATTTGAGTGTTTTTTTTGCGTTCTATAACTAACTTAATTAAAACAAGTTACAACAAAAGTTTGGCAAAATAATCAATTACAAACTTTCAATTTAATATTATTGTACTATTTATTCGGCATGTTTTTCAAAATTTGTACAAATACAATAAAATACAAAATACGGCGCAATGTTATAAAAACAAATGAGTTACGTCGGTTTTATGAGAAAACATCGAAGAAAGAAGGTTGACCGTGAAGTGAAGACATTGTTCAAAAAAAACGAACAATTTATCCGTAGGGGCGACCCTTGCGGTCGCCCTGAATCGGTGATCGTTTGGGGCAACCGCAAGGGATTGCCCCTACAAAAAAAACGAAGCATTAACGTTACCTATATTTTATCAGAATATCGGGAATGGGCAAGAGGTTTTTAGAAGTTCCCAAAAGCATATTGACTTTTTTGCGAAGAAATGGACAATTTTACGAGGAAGTGTGCAATCCTGCACGAAATGATTCGACGGTAATCAATGAATTACTTTTTTACCGCTGCCATTGTGAACTTTGGAAAACCACAAAATATGAAAAGGTAAAATCATGAAAAAAAGAAATCGCCGCCAGTTTTTGAAAGCAACCGCTCAGGCATCCGCCGGAATTTGGGCAGCCTACACGTTCACGGCTCAAACAGCACCCGCCCAAGAATCAAAAAATGACCGTCCGCGAATCGGGCTTATCGGTCTCGGCGGGCAAGGACAGTTCGATGCCAATCTTGCAACAGAATACGGCGACATCGTTGCCGTCTGCGATGTAAATACGCTCAAATTCGACGATCTCAAAAAACGTCTCGGGAATAAATTGCGTGAAAATGTTGCAACCTATCAGGATTACCGGAAACTATTGGATCGTAACGATATTGATGTTGTTATTCAGGCAACAACAGATCATTGGCACACCAAAATTAATATTGACGCTCTTCGATCCGGTCGGGATGTGTACGGAGAAAAACCCTTTTCGCTCACCATTGAAGAAGGGAAATTGCTCCGAAAAATAGTGAAAGAATCAGGACGCGTTTTTCAACTCGGAACACAACAACGCAGCGCAAAACAAGTTATGGACGGCGGAAAACATCCGAGACCGTTTCAGGAAGCAGTCGAACTGGTTCGCAACGGAAGAATCGGTCAATTGAAACAAGTTTGGGTGGCAATTCCCTATCTGAGTATGAAAGGCGGTCCTTTTGAAGAACAAGCCGTTCCAGATTGTTTGAACTGGGATATGTTTCAAGGTCAGTCGCCAATGCGACCCTACACGGCACGGCGTTATCATCCGTTTCGGGGTTGGTTCGATTACTGCGGCAGTATGGCTGCCGATTGGGGAAATCATCATTTCGATATTGCTCAATGGGGTATGGATACCGAAAATACCGGTCCGATTGCTGTTGAAGGACGCGGCTTTTTTCCCAATGAAGGAAAACCGAATTGTTTTGATGTTCCAGACCGGTTTTTTGCACGGTTAAATTATGCGAACGGAATGGAAGTTTTCTTTTTCACCTCACTTTCCGCACGATATAATTACGGGTGGCCCACCGAACCGCATGTTCAGATGTCTCAGGAACAACTTGACTGGATGTTTGGCAAAGAGGTCTCTGAGGAAGTTCGAACTTGTGACCGAAACGGCGTGATGTTTATCGGCGATAAAGGGCGTATTTTTGTCAACCGTGCCAATGTGTACGGTAAAGCAGCCGAAGAACTTGCCGCGAATCCGTTGCCCGATAACGCATGGCGTGTTCGTCCGAGCGAAAATCATATAAAAAACTTTTTCGATTGCGTCAAATCCCGTGACGTTCCGGTTGCGCCGGCTGAAATCGGACACCGCAGTTTAACGCCTTGTCAGTTGACGGTTATTTCGATTCGGCTTGGCGGACGCAAACTACAGTGGGACCCTGACAAAGAACAAATCGTCGGCGACAAAGAAGCACAAGCCATGCAGGCAAGAGAACAACGTGCACCGTACACCATTTCGTAACCATCCATCATTGCAGCCGCAAATAACTTAACGGCAACCATTCTTGGACATTTTTATAAAACACAAAAGAATAACGTTACAATGAAAACTCAACTTGAAAAACGTATTGCCGATAAAACGGCATTGGTGGGTATTATTGGTCTTGGTTATGTTGGTTTGCCGTTGATCCGGGCTTTTATCAAAGCGGGATTCCGTACACTCGGTTTTGATGTTGATCCGAAAAAAGTGGAAAAACTCAAAGCGGGTGAAAGTTATATCGCTCATATTCCGTCCGAGTGGATCAAAAAATATATTGCAGATGGTTCTTTTGAACCGACTACGGAGATGAGCCGTTTGGCGGAAGCGGATGCGTTGTTGATTTGTGTTCCGACGCCGCTTTCGGAGAGCCGTGACCCGGATTTGTATTATGTCGAGTCAACAACCGAATCCATTGCCAATGTTCTCCGTCCGGGACAACTTATCGTTTTGGAAAGTACCACCTATCCCGGTACAACACGGGAAGTCATGTTGCCGATCTTGCAGCGAAGCGGTCTTCAGGTTGGCAATGATTTTTTTCTGGCGTTTAGCCCGGAACGCGAAGATCCGGGGAATCCCGATTTTACAGCGGAAGGGATTCCGAAACTTGTTGGCGGTTTCGATGCGGACAGCGGAAAATTGGCAACCGCTCTTTATTCTCATGCTATTGTAAAGGTCATTTCGGTGTCGTCCTGTGAAGTGGCGGAAGCGGCTAAAATTGTTGAAAACACTTACCGTTGCGTTAATATTGCGATGGTGAATGAATTGAAAATTGTTTTTGACCGGCTTGGAATTGACGTTTGGGAAGTGATTGACGCTGCGAAAACAAAACCGTTCGGGTTTCAGCCGTTTTATCCGGGACCGGGACTTGGCGGGCATTGTATTCCGATTGATCCGTTTTATCTGAGTTGGTGTGCGCGAAGAGCCGGACTCACAACCCGATTTATTGAACTGGCTGGTGAAATCAATACGTCCATGCCGCTTTACGTGGTACGGCGGGTCATTGACGCCTTAAACGACCGCATGAAGCCACTCAAAGGAAGCAAGATTTGCGTACTTGGTGCCGCGTACAAAAAAGATGTGGATGATCCGCGCGAGAGTCCGTCGTTCGAACTGATTGACCGGTTAATTCAAAAAGGAGCCGTTGTTTCCTATAATGATCCGCACATTCCTTTCTTGCCGAAAATGCGGCATTGGCCCAACATTCCGGCAATGACAAGTTGTCCGTTGACAGCGGAGTTGATTGCGTCACAGGATTGTATTCTGATTGCGACGAATCATACAAAGTACGATTACGATTTTATCGTACATCACGCCCAACTCGTCGTGGATAGCCGGAATGCAACACAATATGTCACATCAGAACGTGAAAAAATCGTCAAAGCTTAATTATTGTGGAGAGTTGATAGTGGAGAGTGGAGAGTGACGCAAGCGATTTACTGTCCATTTTCCACTATACTCACTGATTTTAGTTTTCGTTTTTATTTTAGGAATGGTAGGCGACTTTATTACTTCATAAAAGGA